>NZ_JAVHWZ010000001.1:677500-934875 GCF_035607555.1 Candidatus Bealeia paramacronuclearis
AAGTGAGAGAGTTGGAAGAGGTTGTGAAGAAGCGTCGAGATAAGAGGCTTTATGGAGACAAAGGGTATGCTTCCCAAGGAAACAAAGACTTGCTGAGGTCTAAGGGGATTAAGAACGGGTTGATGGAGAAAGCGAAAAGAAATAAGCCCTTAACCCATTGGCAAAAAGTATTTAACCGGATGATTTCGAAGATTCGATATAGGGTGGAACAAGGATTTGGAACCTTAAAACGAAAATTCAAATTCACGAGAGCATCCTATTTTACAACACCCAAAGTTCAAGGACAAATGGCCCTAAAAGCCATAGCCTTTAACCTCTTAAAGGCCACAAATAAGGTTGCTTATGGATAAATCAGGCGAGTTAAGTGAGTATTTGAGCAAAAAAAGAACAAAGAGACGAAGAAAAATATCATCCCCCTCAATTTAAAAAACTCAAAAATTAGCTTTTCAGGACCTCAGTTGGAATTTTTATTAATTATGCAATGGCCTTGAAAATCACATTTCTCTATTTATGCACCACTGTCATTGTTATTTGCGATAAGTTTTGTTGAAAAATAACTATTTGATTTTATTTGATGCTTCTGTGGTTTCACACCCGAATAACTTGGACATGGGTGGGTGGTTTTTTGCCTCTTGCCGCATTGACAATACGCCGAATCAGAGTTCTCGTTTTTTCTTCCAAAAGAACATCGTCCTGAAGTTCATCCAAAGTCATATCCGCCAAAATGGCTTGAAGTGATTCAATGCAGTCTTCTTGGAGTTCGAGCTCTTCATGAAATTCTCCCACCCCAAAAAAGAGGATTTCGGGTTCTGCCAGTAATTGACCTTTTTCCGAGACCACAAGTGTTGCAATAATTTGACCATTGGCCATCATGCGATGCCGAATGTGCATGGTTTCTCCTTGAAAAGGAATGAGAACGTTTCCATCCACTGCCAATCGCCCATGATGCACTTCGCCCACAATTTCAGGTTTTCCAGACGTGAGTTCTACGACCTGCCCATTATGTGTAACAATTGTATGAGGAATCTGGCAAAGCTTTCCAAGTTTCGATTGCTCGACCAAATGCTTTTCTTCTCCGTGAACGGGAATAAGAATTTGAGGTTTTGTCCAACCGTACATATCAATCAATTCATCACGGCAAGGATGACCGGAAACATGAACATCGGCTTCGATATGCGTGATGAGCTCAACACCTTGTTCCACGAGCATGTTTTGAAGCTCATCGATTTGCTTTTCATTTCCAGGAATTTGACGGGAGGAGAAAATCACAACATCACCCGTTTCGAGCTTAATATGTCTATCTTCTTGACTTGCAATGCGTTTGAGAGCTGCCCGTTGCTCACCTTGGCTTCCTGTGCAAATCAAAAGAGTTTTGCCGCGATCGAGTGCTTTGGCGTCATACGCTTTCAAAAAAGGGAGCATGCCTTGGAAATAACCAGATGCCCGTGCGGCGGCATCTACTTTTTCAAGGGAACGTCTGACTAAAACAGGAAAGCGGCCATTTTGATGGGCGGCTTCATAGCCTGTAGCCACGCGTGCGACGTTTGAGGCAAAGCACGCCATGACAACGCGTTTCCCAGGATATTTTCCTGCAAGTTCGATCAAGTTTTCGCGAATGACCGCTTCTGACCCCGAGCGACCTTCTTCAAAAACGTTGGTGGAATCGCATACAAGTGCCAAAACGCCCTCTTTTCCAAGGCGTTTTAATTTATCTTCATCCGTTGAATCTCCAACGAGGGGATTAGGGTCAATCTTCCAATCACCTGTGTGAAGAATTGTTCCTTTTGTGGTTTTAATGGCCAAGGCATTGGGCTCAGGAATCGAGTGGGTTAAATTAATAAAGTCAATGGAGAAAGGTCCAATATCAATGCCGCCACCTAGAGGTATCACGTGTACGGGCGGATTAATTCCGGCTTCCTTCGTTTTGTATTTCAGCATCTCTGCCGTAAATGGGGTTGCAAAAATGGGGCACTTGATTTTTGTCCAAAGATATTGAATCGCGCCATAATGATCTTCATGGGCATGCGTCAGAACAAGACCCAAAAGATCGTCTTTAATCTCTTCCAAAAAGGTGATGTCCGGCATGACAACTTCAATGCCAGGCGTATCATCAAAGGTAATTCCCATATCCACCATGATCCATTTTCCTTGATCATGGTAAAGGTTCAGGTTCATTCCGATCTCACCACACCCGCCTAATGGCAGGAAATACAAAGCATTTTTATCGAATTTCATCAAAGTCATTTCTTAAGTTAAAGTTTCTGCTTGTCTTGTAACATGCTTTATAATTTTAGGGGAGAGATTCATTGTAAATATTTTACGCCAATATGCCAGTATTCTTGATTTTCCGACAGGGTTACCCCCTGAAAAAGTTTACCTCAAGGGGGTATTGTATTTGAGCGTTTAAAATCAAAAAATATGTCACCCTGAACTTGTTTCAGGATCTTTTTTACCGAACACATCGCAAAAACTGTCTTTTCGGCAAAATATTGAGATGCTGAAATAAATTCAGTATGACGATTCGGTGGCCGTGATGTTTTCTGTTTTTCATGAGATTGCCTTGCGTTTTCCAAAAAGATTTCCCTTAAATTTATCTTTGTGGGGGAGGGGGCGTGCCATACATCTGTTGAGAAGAACCCAAAAATCAGTTAATCTTTTGTAAAGATATTTATGTCAAAATTTTGACGAATTAAAATATCGCAAAGGGGAGAAAACGAATGAAGGTTGAGCAGGGGTCATGGAACGCAAAACAATCGCTTGAGCAAAATACGCACCATCTTGGTGATGATGTTCAGCTAGTCCTATATTTTGGAGCTTACAAACTCCTTAAAAATCAAGATATTTATCAAAAGTTCAAAACCATATACCCTAATGCGATTATTGCTGGATGCAGCACAGGCGGTGAGATTTTTGATCGGGAATATAATGAGGATAGCTGCTCCTATTGTGCGATTAGTTTTGCAAACTCTGAAATCCAAGCCACCTCCCGCACACTCAACTCTTCAGAAGACTCTTATGAGGTTGGGAAAGAGCTCGCCCAAGAGCTGAATAAAAAAGAGAAGCTGCGTGCAGTATTTCTTCTTTCAGAGGGGCTTGTTGTCAATGGAAGCGCACTTGTAAAAGGTGTTAATGATGTTGTGGATATCTCGAAAGTAGTCGTTACAGGAGGCCTTGCGGGGGATGGCGATCGCTTCCAAGAGACCCTTGTAGGGTGTAATGCTAACCCCACCTCTCAAAATGTTGTAGCCATCGGCTTTTATGGCGATGACCTTGATATTCGTTGGGGAAGTCAAGGCGGGTGGGAAACCTTTGGACCTGAGCGCCTCATTACAAAGTCTTCAGGAAATATCATGTATGAGCTAGACGGAAAACCAGCCCTTGATCTTTATAAAAGATATTTAGGGGATGAAGCCGAAAACCTTCCTGCTTCCGCTCTCTATTTCCCACTTGCAATCTGGCCACAAGGACTCAATCCAGATCATGCAGTGACAAGGACTATTCTGGCTGTAGATGAAAACAACAACTCCCTTATATTTTCAGGTGATGTGCCAGAAGGATGGAATGCACGCCTTATGTGGGGAAAATTTGACAATATCGTAGAGGGAGCCGCCAAAGCTGCAGAATTTGCAGCTATTCCCGAAGCTGATAATTCATTTTCCATATTAATTAGCTGTTTAGGTCGTAAAGCGTTAATGGGACAACAGGTTGTGAATGAGGTTGAAGAATCCGCCAATATGTTGGGGGCAAACAACTCACGTCTTGGCTTTTATTCCTATGGAGAAATTGCCCCCCATTATCTTTCAGAAATTCCAGTCCTTCACAATCAAACGATGACAATTACAACAATTTCAGAAAAATGATCTATGTTTGAAAATATTGATGAATCAAGAATAAGGCATTCGCTTTTAAAAAAGCAAATAAAAAAGGCGGAGAAATCCACGTTTGCGGATCCCTTTGGCTATTTCGTAGCTCTTGTTGATCAAGCCTATTTAGATTCTGATAAGGAAAGACGTTTAAGCGAACACACCATGGAGGTAATGTCATCAGAGCTTATAGAGGCCAATCATGATTTAAGGCGCCAAGCACATGAACTCACTCAAACCCAGGAGCGCTATCTCTTGGCCGCAGAAGCTGCCAACGATGGCCTTTGGGATTGGGATCTTATGACAGATCTTGTTTATTATTCCATAAGGTGGCGAGATATGCTTGGAATTCCTCAAAGTATCGCTTTGAACTCCATTGAAGATTGGCTTTCTCGTATTCATCCTGACTATCAAGAGTTGGTACGAAAAGAAATTCAGCAACACATCGAAGGTCAATCTGAGAAAATTCAAATTGAATATCGCATTCAACATCATCAAGGACATTATATTTGGGCTCTTGCCCGAGGGCTTGCCTCACGAGACAAGATAGGGAAAGCCGTTCGCATTGCAGGATCTCAAACAGATATAACACTTCGCAAACAATACGAAGAGTCCTTATACAAAGCCGCCTTTCATGATGAGCTCACAGGTCTCACCAATCGTGCTCTTTTCATTGATCGCCTAGATCAAGCTATCCAAAAATCAAGACGATTGGGGGAAAAGAAAGTAGCAGTTCTTTTCCTAGATCTTGACCGTTTTAAATACATTAATGATTCCATGGGGCATGAAATTGGAGATGAAGTTCTTAAAGTTGTTGCCAATGTCCTGAGAGAGAGTACCCGCTCTACGGATACCGTGGGGCGCTTGGGAGGAGATGAATTCACGGTTCTACTTGACCCCATTAATGATCTTCAAGAGGCCAAAATCATTGCAGAACGCATTTTAAAAAAACTCAACCAGCCTTACAAAATTTCAGGCAAAGAAATTCACATTGCTTCGAGCATTGGATTAACTCTTTTAGATCCCAACCTCCCCGATCCACAAAGTGTTTTACGCAACGCTGATCTTGCGATGTATGAAGCAAAATCCACAGGCAAAGCCAGACTTGAGGTATTTGATCATTCTCAACATGAAAAAGTGATCTGGCGTATGCAAATGGAATCTGACCTCAGACATTGTGTGAATTGTGATGGATTAGAAGTCTATTATCAGCCCTTGATTGATCTTAAGACTGGACAAATTCATGCCTTTGAGACCCTCTTGCGATGGAACCATCCTGAAAAAGGGTTCATCTCTCCTGATCTTTTTATCCCGCTTGCAGAAGAAGTGGGTCTGATTGGACGTATTGGCCAGTCGGTTTTGGAAAAAGTGATTGCTCAGGTTCGTACGTGGATTCACACAATGGGAATTAAAAACACGCCTCAAATTGGTGTGAATATATCAGTGCGCCAATTGATGGATAATCATTACTTTGAACTTATTGTTTCAACTCTCAAAAAAATTGGAGGTTTGCGTCATTTTATTTATCTCGAAATTACGGAAAGTGTGATTATGAGAGATCCTAATCTTGTGATAGAGCGTCTGAAAAAACTGACTGCTTTGGGTATTAAAATCTCTATTGATGACTTTGGGACCGGATACTCATCTTTAAGTTATCTTCATAATTTTCCTTTTGATGTTTTAAAAATTGACAGAGAGTTCATATCTGCCATGATTAAAGACAAGCGTACAGAGCGCCTGGTTTCCACAATTATTGGACTTGCCAAAGATTTAGATTTAAAAATTGTAGCCGAAGGTATTGAAACTGAGGCCCAAATGAAAAAGCTCCAAGAACTATCATGCGATTACGGACAAGGTTATTATTTTGCAAAACCTATGGAAGCGGTTAATGCAACAGCCTTTCTATTAAATCAAAAAGCTTTTGACTCCGTGCGCGTGGGCTAGTTGTTTTAAGAGTTGAGGGCTATGCATTTGGAGCAATCCTCATATACGATACTTCTTGCGCATCAAACATGCCCTTGCTAACGGCGTCAGAAAGGCCAATAATCATAATTGGGAAATTTCTTTCCCTATTCTCACTTGTTATACTTCTGATGGAAAGTCTTAGTGGAAGTTTTTGGGATGGGTGCTCTGGAAAAGGCAAGCGCCCTCAAGATGCAAATTGTTCAAAAATTTGTCCATGTAGTCGCTTCTGAAAAACGGAGAGGAAATTACGAGAAAGGTCTAGGTTGTACATCCACCTAGTTCAGAACTGACTCAACACTTATAACAAAGTTTTTCAATGTAATAAGTCTCTTGGGCAATTGAAAAAATTGATTTTAAGCTCATTTTGTGCTTTTATCTAAATATACTCTTGAAGACCTCTTGTCCCAAGGCTCAGGATCCAGTAAAAGGAATCAGCTTATGACCCCTGGGGAGCCACCACACATGTCGATACTTTCTGATCAATGGATTCGCGCACAAGCCCGTGAAAACGGAATGATTGAGCCATTTGTTGAACATCAAACCAAAGAAGGCGTGATCTCTTACGGTCTTTCGTCTTATGGCTATGATGCGCGCGTGGCGCCTGAGTTTAAAATTTTCACCAATGTGGACAACGCCATTGTAGATCCCAAAAATTTCTCAGATGCAGGATTTGTCGACCGCGAGACAGACGTTTGTGTGATCCCTCCTAATAGTTTTGTGCTTGCACGCACAGTTGAATATTTCCGAATCCCTCGTGATGTTCTTGTGATTTGTCTTGGAAAATCCACTTATGCCCGTTGTGGTATTATTGTAAATGTGACCCCCCTTGAACCCGAATGGGAAGGTCATGTTACATTGGAATTTTCAAATACGACCCCGCTGCCTGCTAAAATTTATGCCAATGAAGGTGCGTGTCAGTTCCTTTTTTTAAAAGGGAATGAAGCGTGCGAAGTCTCTTATCGAGACCGTAAGGGCAAATATATGGGACAACAAGGCGTGACTCTCCCCAAAGTTATTTCTTCACTTAAATCAGTTAATTCTTAAAGGCTTGGTATTATGCATAAAATTAGAATTCAGGGCGGAAAAACGCTCAAAGGTACTATTCCTCTCAGTGGCGCTAAAAATGCGGCTCTCCCGTTGATGGCCACCTGTCTTTTGACAGATGATGCACTCCATCTTCAAAATATGCCTTTTTTGAGCGATATCAGCTCAATGATTGATCTCTTGGCGCAATTGGGCGTAGAAGTTCATTCTGACACAAGCTCAAAAACCGTCACCTTTAATGCCAAAGGATTATCGAGCACGACAGCGCCTTATGATTTAGTGCGCAAAATGCGGGCCTCCGTCCTTGTATTAGGGCCTTTGGTAGCCCGCCACGGGGAAGCTCACGTCTCCCTTCCCGGAGGTTGTGCCATTGGAACTCGTCCCATTGATCTTCATATTAAAGGGCTTCAAGCTTTGGGCGCTGAGATTGAACTCGGGGAAGGCTATATCCACGCCAAAGCCTCCCAGGGACTTAAAGGAGCTGATTTTACATTCTCCGTGGTTTCGGTGACGGGCACCGAAAACCTCATGATGGCCGCAGCCTTGGCCAAGGGGCAAACGCGCCTCATTAATGCCGCACGGGAACCTGAGATTGTGGATCTTGCCCATTGTTTAAATGGTATGGGCGCCAAAATTTCTGGCATGGGCACTGACACAATTACCATTGAAGGCGTTGAAAAACTCCATGGCTATACGCACCGTATTCTTCCTGATCGCATTGAAATGGGAACCTACGCTATTGCCGCAGCCATTACCCACGGCGATATTTTCTTAGAGTATGGAGATGTGAATCTCATTCCCAGTTTTGCGCCACTTTTAGAGCAAAGTGGTGTTAAATTCACTCAAAGCGAGACAGGCCTTCGTGTGAAATCAGTTAATGGAAAAAATCATGGTGTTGATATCATGACAGAACCCTTCCCCGGATTTGCCACCGATCTTCAAGCCCAGGCCATGACTCTCATGTGTACCGCAGAGGGTGCCTCGATGATTACCGAATCCATCTTTGAGAACCGCTTTATGCATGTGCCTGAACTTTGCCGCATGGGCGCCAACATTACCGTTCATGGTTCTTCTGCTCTTGTGCGAGGTGTCCCCCATTTAATTGGAGCACCTGTGATGGCCACCGATCTTCGCGCCTCCGTCTCTTTAGTACTTGCAGGCCTTGTGGCCCAGGGCGAGACCCTTGTTAATCGTGTCTATCATCTTGATCGCGGATATGAAGGCCTTGAAGAAAAACTCAGAAATTGCGGCGCAGAGATTGAACGCCTTCAGGAATGACACTATATATAAATGAGAACGATGACGATTCAACAGGGAAACATCAAGAATGGATCACAATTCTCATACAACACCACCTCTCAAACTCAAAGCCATTGATAGTGAAGATTTAACAATAATTTCCTCTCTTCTGCAAGATGCGCTTATTCCCATTTCGGGAATGCGTTATGAAAAAGAGAAAAATCAATTTTATCTTGTGGCCAATCGCTTTTGCTGGGAGTGTGCGCACCATCATGAAAAAGATGGAACTGCTTTTCATCGTGTGCAATCTGGGACCCTCTTTGATTATGTTAAAAATGTTCAAAAACAAGGACTTGCTACTCATCCAGAGACGCTCGTTAATCTTCTTACCATTCACAACACCAAAGATGGTTGTGTGCATTTAGTTTTCTCAGAGGGCGGACAAATCAAACTTGAGATTGAAAAGCTCAGCTGTAAACTTGAGGATTTAGAAGAAACCTATACGACTCCTTCTCATCCTGCCCATGGGATTTGAGCTCTAGGTTCTCGGAGTGTGGGCGTCCCATGAAAATGCTTTCCTCAAGAAGGTGTTGTAATTTAGTTAGAAAAGTCAGCTAACTGCATCACCCCTAACCTTTAGTCCCTGACTTGATCTGGTATTTTTTGGCTAAGTTGTTGTTTCACTGAGGGTATATTTTTAAAATCTCGTTCGTGTCCGAGTATTTCCTTGAAAGTTTTGAGTTTGCTAAAGGTTTAAAACACGAATATCTTTAAACTTTTTTGAATCCAAGGCATCGTTTTATGATTTTAAAAATTTATGGTTTTGTACAATAAAATTAAAACCTAAAGGGAGCTAATTAATGTCACATCGGAAAATCTTAATTTTATCCTTCGCTATTATTTTTGGACTCGCGCAAAATTTCATCGCTGCGGTCACGATTGAAGTTGAAGGAGAAACGGACAAGAGCATTTCACCAAAATTAAAGGTTATACAGCTAGCTCGACATCACGCATCTTTGAATGCATTGGGGTGCCCAGATCCAATAACCCCCCTTCAAATCAGCGGGAACTTGACGATCCAGTATGTAGCCAACAATCCCGCTTTAGTGGACACAATTACTATCAACAATGGAGACAGTTTAAATCAAGTGGTGGCCAAATTGAAAAACAATCAAAATATAGCAACCTATGAAATTGTAAGTCAAATGAATCCTAATATGGATAATTTTAACTATTTCATTCAAATGACTGCAAAGAAAATTGCCACTCCAATACAGGTGATTGATACAGCACTCACCTATCCAACACATTCTATTGTTTTTTCAAACACGCAAGGTTTAAATATTACAAATGGCACTCTTTTCGCTCTGGCACATCCAGAAACTACAAGTACCCTTTGTGCAAAATATGTTCGGAGCGATTTCCCAAACACGACTTTTTGTGCTGAGGAAAACTCTGTTATCATTGATGGAGTGACGTTTAATTTTAAAAGCCAATGATCACAAAGAATATTAAGCCTTAAACTCAGTGGATTTTCTGGAAAAATAATAATCCATAAAATCATAAAGAACCTGATATTGGTCAGGAGTGGCCACCATATTAGGACGTTGAACAGCAAGTTTTAAGACGACTTCTTCAATGCTGATATTATGAGGGTCCACACCTTGATCGAGGAGATTTGCTAAAGCAAATGCCGCAATAAATGTGCCGGTTCGTCCAACACCTGAAGCACAATGAACAGCAATAGGGCCTTTATTTTGCAAAGCTTGATGCGTTTTTTGAACGTCTTTAACAAGTCGATAAAGTTCTTCAACTTCGATGCCTTTATCATCTTCCCAAGACTCTGTATAAAAGTAAGTGATAAAACTAGGTTCAATTGGCTTAATGGGCCCCTGAATGGTAAGTTTGAGCAATGTATTTTTTCCATCTTGAGAAAGATTGTTTTCCCAATATTTTACAGAACCCTTTTTATTAAATTCACTTTGAGGTTTTAATCTGACCAGTGCGCTTACACGTTCATTTAAAAGAAGCTTATGAAAAGAATTGAGAATATCTTCACTGGGCTCTTGAAGCGCGATAAAATGCAGTCCCTGAATGAGAATGGTACTCGCATTATAGTGTTTATCCGTATTATTGTATTCAAAAGCAACGTTGTTGATGCTTCGGAAACGTCCTGACTCCAAAAGACTTTGAGAAAGAATATAATTTTGATGTGAAATTCTGGGCAAGGACTGAGCGTCTCGATACCATAAAGAAAGCCTCAGCTTTTCGATTTTAGCAAATTCTGCGGCGATCTCACTTTTTGTTTTTTTGTGATAGAGGGCAAAATCACTTTTCAAATTTATAAGGTGATTCCAACGATGATTAATTTCGTTTTTCACTTTTTTAATATGCTCCTGTTGAACCTCAAGAGGAAGAGAGGGGAATAGATAAGGTTGAAATTTATCGGCAATTAAAGTTGTTGAAAGTCCAGACTGAATCATCCCCAAAAACAAGCAAAGTCGATATTTCATTTGCACTTCAACTCCCTTTTAAATTTTAATCTGAAATTATTTTTTTCGCTTGTGTGATTAAATTCTCAAATTCTTTGCGCGCACCCTCAATTCCAAGAGCACTCACGAATGTCGTTTTATTGAGAGCTTCATCCCGACCCGTCGTTTTTCCAGAAACCACAGAGGAGACTTCTACATCTAAAAGGTCATCTTGTATTTGAAAGGCAATCCCATAGAGTTCGCCAAATTTGCGCAGATTTTGGAGGTCTTCAACAGAGGCTCCTCCTAAAATTCCACCAGCCTCAGTAGAAAATCCAAAAAGGGCACCTGTTTTTCCTAAAGATACTTGGAGAAGATCGCTGTGGCTCTCCGTCTTTCCTTCCCGTTCTAAATCCCGCATTTGGCCAATAACAAGGCCTTCTGCACCAATGGCACGGCTTAAAGAGGTGATCAAATGTAGTCGTACTTCAGGAGAAGGATGAGTTTTGGGATCAGAGAAAATTTCAAAGGCCAAAGGGATTAAGGCATCTCCAGCTAAAATTGCGGTGGCTTCATCAAATTGTCGATGGATTGTGGGCTTGCCCCGCCTTAAGTCCGCATTATCCATAGCAGGCAAATCATCATGGATCAAAGAATAACTATGGATAATCTCAACAGCAGCTCCCACTTTTAAGGCCTGGGATTGAGGCACGCCAAAAGCCGCAGCACTTTCCAAAACCATAAGTGTACGGAGCCGTTTCCCACCCCCCAGAGTAGCAAACGCCATCGCGCGGGCAAGTGTTGTTGTAGGCGGAGGAAGCAAATCCTTGAGCGTGTCTTCAATAAGAAGGCGCTGGGGTGCATATCCGGCTGACGTTGGGTTTTTAATTAAATTCAGCAGGTTTTGTTGAGATTTGACCATCTTGTCCTACCACGATTTGTTCTACGCGCATTTTGGCGTCCCTCAATTTTTTCTCACAATGAGATTTGAGCTGAGCGCCCCTTTCATAACAGGTAATTGCATCTTCAAGGCTGACTTTACCTTCCTCAAGACGTTTCACAATCGTCTCGAGTTCTTTTAATGCGTCCTCAAATGAGAGTTTTTCAATTTCTTGTGACATTGTTCACCACCTTTGTTTAACGTGTCGGCAGGGGCATATCACCGCTGTAATCATAAAATCCACGATCGGTTTTGCGACCGAGCCATCCCGCTTCAACATACTTGATTAAAAGAGGGCAGGGTTTGTATTTCACGCCACCTAATCCTTGATATAAGACATTCATGATTGAAGCGCAGGTGTCAAGGCCAATCAAGTCTGCAAGCTCTAAAGGCCCCATGGGATGATTGGTTCCCAAACGCATTCCCTTATCAATTGCCTCAACGGTGCCCACACTTTCATGAAGAGTCCAAACGGCTTCATTAATCATGGGCATGAGGATGCGATTGACGATAAATCCGGGAAAATCTTCAGAAATGGCGATTTGTTTCCCTAGTTTGCTCATTAGATCTTTGATTTCTGTAAAAGTGGCCTCGGATGTGGCAATTCCGCGGATGAGCTCAACCAATTGCATCAAAGGTACGGGATTCATAAAATGGACGCCCATAAAACGGTCTGGCCGATCGGTACTTGCCGCAAGGCGGGTGATCGAAATGGAAGAGGTGTTTGAGGCAATCATGGTGGCCGGAGGAAGATGCGGGACGAGATCCTTAAAGATTGCGTGTTTGAGCGTTTCATCTTCTGTTGCTGCTTCAATCACAAAATCGCAATCAGAGAATTTTTCATAGCCCACTTGACCTTTTATATGATTCAGAGCTTTGTCTTTTTCCCCTTCGCTCAATTTGTTGCGGACCACTTGCCGCTCCATATTTTTGCGAATTGTAGAAATTCCATTCTCAACACGTTCTTCGGAAATATCGCTGAGGCGTACATCAAATCCTGAGATTGCAAAAACGTGGGCGATTCCATTGCCCATTTGCCCTGCGCCAATCACTCCAACACGTTTAATCATAATGTAATCTCCTAACTAGCCTTCCTCAGGCCTTGAAGCTTTTGCGTAAGCTCGGGAACGATTTGGAATAAATCTCCCACAAGGCCATAGTCGGCAATTTGAAAAATGGGTGCCTCGGGGTCTTTATTAATGGCCACAATTACTTTACTGTCTTTCATTCCCGCCAAATGTTGAATCGCTCCTGAAATTCCAATTGCGATGTAAAGGTCGGGGGCTACGACTTTTCCCGTTTGGCCAACTTGATAATCATTGGGGACATATCCCGCATCCACCGCTGCACGAGAGGCGCCGATGGCTGCTCCCAATGTATCTGCAAGGGCTTCAATGATTTTGAAATTCTCTTGACTTTGAAGAGCTCGTCCTCCGGATACAACGATGGACGCCGAAGTCAAGTCGGGGCGATCACTTTTGCTCTCCATCAGGGAAATAAATTGGGGGAGTGGAGTTTGAGGGGGCGAAAATTCAATTGTCTCGACTTTTACATTTCCACCCGTTTGAGTGCTTCTTTCAAAAGCTGTTGTTCGAATGGTCATAACTTTAAGTGGGTCCAAAGACTCAACCGTCGTTAATGCATTTCCTGCATAAATAGGGCGGATAAATGTTTTCTCATCGATGATTTCGATGACATCAGAAATCTGTCCGACATTTTTGAGTGCCGCAATTCGGGGCAAAATATTCTTCCCAAATGTGGTCGCGGGCGCTAAAACGTGGGTATAGGATTTTTGATCTAAACATTTCAAAATTGTGGGCGTTAGGGCTTCTGCAATATCATTTTGAAGAGACGTATGACCACACGATAAAATACGCGTGACGCCGGAGCAAGATTTCAGTACTTCCACAACAGGGTCAATAACAGCACCCAAAACAAGTATATCAATGTCCTTGCCTAATTTTTGTGCCGCCCCAATTGTGGACAAAGTGCTTGCGGATAATTTTTGATCTCTGTGTTCAGCAAGAATGAGAGTTGACATTAGATCACCTTAGCTTCGTTCTGGAGTTTTGAGAGAAGTTCATCGACATTAGTTACTTTAATTCCACCATGGCGTTTTCCGGGCTCTTGGGTTTTCAAAGTTTTGAGATGCGGTGCCAAATCAATGTTTAAATCAGAAATCGCAATGATAGACATGGTCTTTTGTTTGGCTTTCATAATATTGGGGAGTGTAGCAAATCGGGGTTCATTCAAGCGGAGGTCCGTGGTTATTACGCACGGGAGGGAAAGTTTCAATGTCTCAAGCCCGCCATCGACTTCTCTTGTGACGGCTGCATGATTTCCTTCAATCGCAATTTTTGAAGCAAATGTCGCCTGACTCCAGCCCAAAAGCGCAGAGAGCATTTGTCCTGTTTGATTGCAATCATCATCAATAGCTTGTTTTCCTAGTAAAACGAGGTTAGGATTTTCTTGCGCAACAATTATTTTGAGCGCATGCGCCACATGAATCGGCTCGAGAATGGAAGTTGATTCGATATGAATGGCGCGATCCGCCCCCAACGCCAACCCAGCCCGTAAGGTTTCTTGGGAGGATTTTTCGCCCAAGCTTACGAGGACGACTTCACTGGCTTTGCCTTGCTCTTTAAGCCGAACAGCTTCTTCGATTGCAATTTCATCAAAGGGATTGATGGACATTTTTACGCCACTGAGTTCTATCCCTGATTCGTCAGATTTGACTCGAATTTTGACGTTGTAATCTATAACGCGTTTAATTGGCACCAAGATTTTCATGCACACTCCACTGTTTATAGGACTTTCTTATTGAAAGGGAGATTAAGACTTTTGGAGGACGGATGCAATGATATCTTGTAAAAGAGTTAACGTGATATCGTCTCGATCAAGCGTGGGGTTGAGTTCCACCACTTCAAATGCTTTGAAATTAGGATTTTGAATCAGACCTTGAAGAGCGGGCAAGGTCTCAGTGGGAAGGGCGCCATCGGTTTCTGGAACGCCTACACCGGGTGCAAAGCGGGGGTCGAACATATCCAGATCTAAAGTTACTCCAAAGCCTTTGGTGCCTTTTTGTGCAATCTCAAGGGCCTCATCAAAGCACGCCTGAAATCCCCGTTGATGGACTTCCTTTTGAAACATAATGCGAACATTGAGATTTTCGAGAAGCTTTTGCTCCCCTTCCTCAAAACTGCGTACACCAATTAAAACGACATGCTTTGGATTGAGTTTTGCTTTGGGGGAAATAAGATGCGTTAATTCTTCCTCACCATGTCCTAGAAGGGTGGCCAAGGGCATACCATGAATGCAATTGGAGGGCGTTGTTTGAGGTGTATGAGAATCCATATGCGCATCTAGCCAAATGAGACCAAATTCACCTTCTGCATTCAAATGATGAATCACACCGGACCACGTGCCAATGGCAACGGAATGATCTCCTCCAATCACAATTGGAAAAGCTGATTGCTCCAAAGAATCATCAACTGTATGGGCCAAACGGTGATTAAAATCGTGCACCACGGAAAGTGACTCAAGGGTTCCTGCCTGAATTTTATTGGGATTATGCTCCACAATTGTGTCTTCCCAAGAGGTCACATAGCCCAGATTATTGAGTTGCTTTAAAAAGGGCGTGTGATAAAGAGCCTCAGGGCCCTCAAGGGTCTCAGGTTTTTTGGTTCCGCAACCCAGAGCTGCGCCGATGAAATGAAGTATGTGTGTCATAATTCTAGTTCTTACATAAAATGATTAGGAAAGTCTTAAAAGCTTCTAAAATTTTATCTTCGAGGTCGTGCTTTCCTTTTCATCCATAAATGCATGGGAATTCCGCAGATGAGGAGTGCAAGTGAGAACAAAACCATCTTCAGGCTTGCGGCCCACAAGGCCCAAATAGAAAATGCGAGGGCTCCAACTCCAATCAAAATTTGAGTTATGGAATATTTTCCATCGCGGAATAGCAACTTAAAATAAGCCAAAACCGAAACCGTATAGACCAAAAGAATCAAAGTCACCGCCATATCCACAATAAACTGAAATTGCTCAAGAAGCGTATTTTCCAACGACATCAAAAGAAGGGGCAGGGTGCAAATGGAGGAAATTACAACACCCCAATAGGGCGTTCCGTGCTTGGTTGTTTTTTTGAAAATCTCAGGAAATACGCCATCATGAGCGGCACCATAGGGAATACGTCCAACCACAATCAACCATCCGTTTAGTGTTCCCAAGCAGGTGATAATAGCCGCAATGGCAATTGGTGTTCCCCAGCTTCCCCCAAAAATAAGTTGGGCCGCATCCGCATAAGGTGCCTTTGAATTGACCAAGTCATGGGGGGGGACGATGCCCATAATAGCCACAGTTCCCAAAACATAAACGGCGGTGGCAATAAGCGTTCCAATAACGGTGGCCCGAGGTACTGTTTTAGAGGCATTTAAAACTTGGCCTGCAGGAACCGTTCCCGTTTCAAGCCCCACAAAAGCCCAAAGAGTCAAAAACGCAACTGAATTCAAAGCCGTGCCCAAGGGCAATCCTGACGAATTTAAATCTGCAAAATGTGTCGGTTCAATATAAAAAAGTCCAATCAATGGCAAAAGTAACAAGGGCACAATTTTCAAAACAGTAATCCATAATTCAACCCATCCTGTGACCCTCAGTCCAAAAAGATTAAAAAGTGTGAATCCTCCTACAATCCCGAGCTCTAAAAGAAAGTGCACTGCTGGACTGAGGCCTCCCGATAAAACCGAAACATATCCCACAGCCGCAATTGCCAAGGTGGGATTGCTGATCCACGAGAGCATCCAATATCCCCAACAGACGTAATATCCCACTGTATTGCCAAAAGCTTCTCGTGCATAAAGGTAGGGGCCACCAGTTTTGGGAATGCGCGCACTTAACTGTGCAAATACAAGGGAGAGCAAAATCGCACCAATTGATGTGATGATCCATCCAAAAAGACTAATGGTGCCATAAACCGCAAGGGTTGCAGGCAATAAATAAACGCCAGAGCCGACTAAATTGCCTGTAACCAAGGACACTACGGGCCAAAGGCCAACTTTGTCGTTTGTATATCCTTTTTTCATATTCTAGAATTTCCATGAAAGGGGCACGTAATGCGCACAATTCCTTATAAGCCGTTTTTCAAATTGATAAAATAAAAATGTCGAGAGGGGGAGAAATATGTGCGCGCTTAGCTGCGCTTAAAACCTTTTTTAAAAGGTGAAGCCGTTTTTCGAAGGTACGTAATTTGAGTATACATTTTAATCATGTTGCAAACCTAGCTGGAATCCTCTTAAATAGTCAAGATTATTAATTCACCCATGCAATTTATGTTTGATCTTATTCTCACCTATTGGCCCGAAATTTTGACAGTCACGGGCATTCAAATTGCGGGGCTCATCAGTCCTGGGCCTGACTTTGCGATCGTGGTGAGAAATAGTCTTCTTTTTTCAAGAAGGGCGGCATTAGCCACAGCCTTAGGAATTGCCTTAGGGATTTTGGTTCATGTGAGTTATATTTTGTTGGGATTAGGCACTGTCATCGCCCAAACGCTCTGGCTTTTTATGGGGTTGAAAATTGTAGGCGCCGGATACCTTCTTTATATTGGATACAAAGGTCTTCGCTCTAAAAAATCGGAGGAAATTGAGACTGTAGAAAAGGCTCCTAAAAATTTAACGATTTTCCAAGCCTTAAGATTGGGCTTTCTTACAAACGCCCTGAATCCCAAAGCTATGCTTTTTTTATTAAGCCTTTTTACCGTGGTCATTCCCTCTGATGCGCCATCACTCCTTTTATCATTTTATGGCGTGATTATTTTTGGAACGACAGTTTTATGGTTTTCTCTTGTGGCGCTGTTTCTTTCCACACCGCGCATTAAAAAAGTCTTCACCCAGTCCAAGCATTGGATTGAACGTGTTACGGGTGGTGCTTTAATGGCCTTGGGTGTAAAACTCGCACTTTTAACTACAAGACCTTAGAGTCCCAAGGCTTTTCTTTGCAATTGAATGAGCTCTTGAATGCCACCTTTGGCAAGGCCCATCATCGCATTAAAATGTGTTTCTTCAAATGGTCTATCTTCGGCGGTGGTTTGAATTTCAATAATTTTGCCCTCATCCGTCAGAACAAAGTTGGAGTCGGCCTCAGCGCTTGAATCTTCGATATAATCAAGATCTAGCATGGGGTTGCCTTTAATAATTCCACAAGAGACCGCAGCGACTTGATGTGTTAAAGGAAGACTTGAAAGTTTTCCGGATTCTACCAGTTTTTGAAGAGCCAAATGCAGGGCGACGTAGGCACCAGAAATGGCGGCTGTACGTGTTCCGCCATCTGCTTGAAGGACATCGCAATCCAGTTTGATTTGACGTTCCCCCAAAGCCTTCAAATCAATTACGGCGCGCAAAGACCTGCCGATTAAGCGTTGAATTTCTTGGGTCCGTCCGCTTTGCTTTCCGCGGGCCGCCTCACGATCGATACGTGTGTGAGTCGAGCGTGGAAGCATGCCGTATTCTGCCGTAATCCACCCTGTGCCTTTGTTGCGCAAAAAGTGGGGCACTTGATCTTCGATTGTGGCTGTGCACAGTACATGGGTATCCCCAAATCGTGTTAAGCATGAGCCTTCGGCATGCTTGGTAAAACCTGTCTCAAAAGTAATTTCTCGTAATTGGTTGAACTGGCGTCCGGATTCTCGCATGATTGTATCCTTCAAAAGATTGACTGAATCTTGTGTCATTACTACATTATGTGAAATGAGGAAAGAGCATAACCTAAGGCGTCTCTTTTTGAGATGTTGAAATGAGATTAAAAACCGAAACGGTAATTAAATATGATTTTAAGCGAGCTGAATAAAAGATCTCGAGAGATTTTCCGGCATATTGTGGATGCCTATGTGGAAACGGGCGAGCCTGTGGGTTCGAAAACCCTCTCCCATCTTTTAGGGCTTTCGTTATCACCTGCCACAATCCGTGGTGTTATGGCGGATCTTGAGGAGGCAGGCCTTTTGTATTCTCCCCACACTTCTGCAGGGCGCGTTCCCACCGATGAAGGACTTCGTTTTTTTGTTCATGGTCTTTTGGAAATGGGTGACGTCTCGCCCGAAGAAAGGGATAAAATTGCACAGCAATGTCAAACCAAAGGCAAAAGTCTCGAGCAAGTTTTAGAGGAAACAACAACTGCTCTTTCCGGTCTTACGCGGTGTGCAGGGCTTGTGATTGCGCCCAAATCAGAATCCGTTTTAAAGCACATTGAATTTGTAAGTTTGGGGTCGGGGCGGATTTTGGTAGTGCTCATTACTCATGACGGTATGGTTGAAAATCGCATTGTGGAATTTCCACCGCACACACCGCTTCCTGACCTTACGCAAATTACAAATTATTTAAATTCCCATTTGCAAGGCCTCACCCTTTCTCAAGTCCGAGAGAATATTCAAAAGACTCTCTCAGAACGTCAAACGGAGCTGGATCTTTTATCATCCCAAGTTGTTCAAGAAGGCCTTGCCGTTTGGGGTGGAAAAGAGGGAAGTTCAACGGCTTTGATTGTGCGCGGCCAATCTCATTTGCTTCAAGATATCAGGCATATGGAAGATTTAGAAAGGCTCAAGTCTTTATTTGATGCACTCGATACGCAAGAGGATCTTTTAAGCCTTCTGGATGCCTCCATTCAAGCCGAAGGCGTACAAATTTTCATTGGTGCCGAAAATCGCTTCTTTCATTATTCGGGGTGTGCTCTTATTGTAGCACCCTATGCAAACGAAACGGGTCGCGTTGTGGGTGCCATTGGCGTCATTGGTCCTTCCCGTATGCGCTACCAACGTATTATCCCCATGGTGGACTATACGGCCAAATTAATTGGAAAGACTTTAAGTTAAGGAGATGATCATGAGTGAAACAGAAATAAAACCTGAAACAACCCCTGAGGAAATTTCCGAAGTTCCAGAGCAAACAAAGGAACAGCTTCTTGAAGAAGAAGTCGCAAAATTGAAAGATCAATTGTTGCGCACAGCAGCGGAACTGGAGAATAATCGCAAGCGATTTGATCGCGAAAAAGAAGACCTGGTCAAATATGCCCTTACTGGTTTTGCGCGGGATCTTTTGAATGTGTCTGACAATTTAAGACGTGCCCTTGAAACCATTCAAAAGGAAACGCTTGAACCTACCATCAAAACCATGGTTGAAGGGGTTGAGATGACGGAAAAAGAAATCCTTACGGTTTTTCAAAAATACGGTATTCAAAAAGTTGAACCCGTGGGGCAAGCTTTTGACCACAATGTGCATCAAGCGATGTTTGAAATTGAAACTGATGAGCATCCGCAAGGAACCGTTGTTCAAATGCTTCAACCCGGTTATACCTTGCATGGACGACTTTTAAGACCAGCTTTGGTAGGGGTCGCAAAACCCAAACAAAGTTGACGATCTTTTTTTGAAAGAGCCCTTGCAGAGCGAAAAGGGGCTGCTTACATAAAAGAAGAGAATAGTGTGAGAAGCCATCTTACAGCCACGTCTCGTAAGGCGCCTCCCCACCAACACAAATGAAGAAGAGGATAAAATGAGTAAAGTTATTGGAATCGATTTGGGAACCACCAACAGCTGTATTTCTGTGATGGAAGGCAGTCAACCCCGCGTGATTGAAAACGCAGAAGGTATGCGCACAACGCCTTCTATGGTGGCATTTACAAACTCAGGAGAACGTCTTGTGGGCCAAGCTGCAAAGCGACAAGCCGTGACCAACCCTGAAAATACACTTTTTGCAATCAAGCGTCTCATTGGTCGTCGTTTTGATGATCCGATGACACAAAAAGATATGGGGCTTGTTCCTTATAAAATTGTTAATGAGCAAGGGGACGCTTGGGTTGAGGCTGAAGGAGAGAAATATAGCCCCAGCCAAGTCAGTGCTTTCATTCTTCAAAAGATGAAAGAAACCGCTGAGAACTTCTTGGGCGAAACAGTTACACAAGCGGTCATCACAGTACCAGCCTATTTTAACGATGCCCAACGTCAAGCGACCAAAGACGCCGGACGAATTGCAGGTCTTGAAGTCTTGCGGATTATCAACGAGCCTACGGCCGCCGCTTTGGCCTATGGTTTGGACAAAAAAAATTCTGGGATTATTGCCGTTTATGACTTAGGTGGTGGAACATTTGACGTCTCTATTCTTGAAATTGGAGATGGCGTTTTTGAAGTGAAATCTACCAACGGTGATACATTCTTGGGCGGTGAAGACTTTGACCATCGTATCATCGAATATCTAGCAGAAGAATTCAAAAAAGATAACGGCATTGATTTGCGTAAAGATCGCTTGGCCCTTCAACGTTTGAAAGAAGCTGCTGAAAAAGCCAAGATCGAGCTTTCAAGTGCGATGCAAACGGATGTGAATCTTCCGTTCATCACAGCAGACGCCTCCGGCCCTAAGCATTTGAATGTGAAGATGACTCGTGCAAAATTGGAATCCTTGGTTGAGGATTTAATTGAACGGACAGTCAAACCTTGCAAAGCGGCTCTTAAAGATGCAGGACTGACTGCAGGTCAAATTGATGAAGTGATTTTGGTCGGGGGTATGACCCGTATGCCCAAAATCATGGAGACGGTTAAAAACTTCTTTGGACGTGAGCCTCACCGCGGCGTAAATCCAGATGAAGTTGTGGCTATGGGTGCTGCCATTCAAGGTGGTGTTTTGAAGGGCGATGTGAAAGACGTTCTCCTTCTTGACGTGACGCCTTTGTCATTGGGTATTGAGACTTTGGGCGGTGTTTTTACGAGACTCATTGATCGCAATACAACAATCCCAACGAAAAAAAGTCAGGTTTTTTCGACCGCTGAAGACAACCAAACCGCGGTGACCATTCGGGTTTTCCAAGGTGAGCGTGAAATGGCCGCAGACAACAAAATTCTTGGTCAATTTGATCTTGTGGGACTTCCTTCAGCGCCTCGTGGAATGCCGCAAATTGAAGTGACTTTTGATATTGATGCCAACGGAATTGTGAACGTTTCTGCAAAAGATAAAGCCACGAGCAAAGAGCAACAGATTCGCATTCAAGCCTCAGGCGGTTTGTCCGACGCAGACATTGAAAAGATGGTTAAAGAAGCGGAGCAAAATGCTAGTGAAGACAAAAAACGTCGTGAGATGGTGGAAGCCAAAAACCAAGCGGATAGCTTAATTCACTCGACCGAAAAGACTTTGGCTGAGCATGGCGATAAAGTTGACGCTTCTGAAAAAGGTAAGATTGAATCTGCTCTTCAAGAATTGAAAGACGTGTTGTCTTCTGATGATAAAGAGACGATTGAAACCAAAAGCCAAGCTTTGATGCAAGCTTCCATGGCATTGGGAGAAGCGATTTACAAATCCACCCAAGCGGAAGCCGAACAAGCCAAAGAGGGCGAAGTTGAAGGTTCATCATCCCACGCTTCAAACGAAGACATCGTTGACGTTGATTTTGAAGAAGTGGATGACGATAAAGCGGCGAAGTAACATTTTGGAAGGTTAAAAAAGCCGTCACAGCATCATGCTGAATTTGTTTCAGCGTCTTTTGAAAAGAAAGTTCGATGCAGTGATAAGGGACAAAAAAGATCCTGATTCACGGGATGCCTTGGCTTATCGTCAAGGCTCCTCTCAGGATAACGGAGTGTCCATTTTTTTTAACTCCAATGACTCATTTTAAACGTATTGATGAAACAAAGGTCTTTTAATGGCTAAGCAAGATTATTATGAACTTTTAGGTGTAAATAAAACGGTCAGTGCGGACGAGCTCAAAAAAGCTTACCGAAAGCTCGCCATGAAATATCACCCGGATAAAAATCCCAATGACAAATCTGCCGAACAAAAGTTCAAAGAAATTAGTGAAGCCTATGATGTCTTAAAAGACGAACAAAAACGCGCGGCCTATGATCGCATGGGACATGCAGCTTTTGAAGGTGGCATGGGCAGTGGTGCAGGTGCTGGTGGTGGATTCCATCCCGGATTTGATTTCTCCGATATTTTCGATGAAATGTTTGGCGGCGGTTTTGGTGGAGGATCTCAAAGAAGCACGCAATCTGCACAACGCGGAAATGATCTGCGCTATAATCTCACCATTAGTCTTGATCAAGCTTACAAAGGCTTGCAGAAAAAAATCACCATCCCCACGCTTCAAGAATGCGATGAATGTCATGGCAGTGGTGCAGAAAAAGGATCTAAACCCGAATCCTGTACAACGTGTCATGGTCGCGGAAAAGTCCGCTCCCAACAAGGCTTTTTTACCGTTGAGCGGACATGCCCGACCTGTCACGGTATAGGGCAGATGATTAAAAATCCTTGTCAAAAATGCCGAGGTGCCGGACGTGTCCAAAAGGAAAAAACACTTTCCATTAATGTTCCAGCAGGTATTGAAAATGGATCTCGCATCAGACTTGCGGGGGAAGGAGAAGCAGGCGTTCGCGGTGGCCCTGCGGGAGACCTCTATGTCTTTTTAAACGTCAAACCTCACCCATTTTTTGAACGCGAAGCCTCCAATCTTTTTTGCAAGGTTCCTATTTCCATGACAACGGCTGCTCTTGGTGGAAATGTGGATGTACCTACAATGGATGGTCAAAAAGCACGCGTTAAAATCCCCCAGGGTACGCAAAGCGGTAAGCAATTCCGTCTGAAGGGCAAAGGTATGCCGATTTTACGCTCCAGCGTTTTTGGAGATCTCTATATTGATGTTCATGTGGAAACACCCGTGAATCTTTCCAAAAAGCAAAAAGAGCTTTTGCAACAGTTCGCCGAATCTGAGGGTAACCATCATGTGAGCCCTGAATCTGAAGGTTTTTTCCAAAAAGTTAAGGATTTTTGGACTGATATGCGAGATTAGAAAGCCCTGGCAATCCTTTTGTATACATTGGGAAACGCGAACTTTGGGAGGGTTGGAAAACTTCTTAAGGTCAGCAATGTCGCTGTCTTAAAATGGGTTGGCAAAGAAGCAAAATCACTGGAAAGGCCTTTCCCTGCTTCTTCTTCGCCACCTCTCCGATCCTGATGTCTTGAAAAAATACCTAAACTCTTTCCTATCTATCTTTAGTAATATAGTACTTCTCCATTATATGGATAGATATTGGCTGAGGAGTTTATCAAGGAGTTGATGAAGGTTTTCTGGGTTTTGCTGGACGAGGGGGCGGAGGATGGATTTGATTTTGTGCCACCAATGTTCGATAGGATTGAGGTCAGGAGAGTCAGTTGGGAGAAAGAGGAGATGGCAGCCAAATTTCTCAATCAAATCTTTCGTTTTTGGCGATTTGTGAAAGGCGGCATTGTCCATAATCAGGGTGGTATTTTTTGATAAATTCGGCAATAAAACCTCCTCAAGCCAAGCATTAAAAAGATCTGCATGACATCCACCTTGAAAGGTGAAAGGCGCCACGAACGCACCCTTCATGAGACCGCCAATGATACTGACACGCTCTCTTTTTTGGCCCGGGATCTCCGCGTAAACCTTTTGCCCGCGCGGCGCCCAGGCATGCTCTCGATAAAGGCGATTATCAATCCCAGCTTCATCAATCCACACGATTGTTTCAGGATCTATTTTCTCAAGCTGTTTTATAAATTCGGCCCGCTTGTCTTCGTTACGTTCTTTGTAAAGCGTCGTCTTTTTTTCGTGTAATGTTTAAACGTTTAAGCCATTTACTCACGTTTTGGAATCTCAACCCCAAAGCTTCGGCGATTTGTTTGAGCGTATGATCCGGATTTTGAGCGACGTAGTCTCTGAGTTTTTGCTCATCGACTTTACGCGGATAAGAAGTGCGTTTTTTCGGTTTAATATCCCCTTGTTTATGAAGACATATCCATCGATAGATCGTGGTTTCTCCAACGTTAAAAACCTTTGCAGCCTCCCGCTTACGGTCGCCGCTCGTAATGGAGGAGATGACCTTTTTTCGCAGCTCTTCCGAATATGCTTTTACCATTCCCTCCTTATACCTAAACTTTTCCTAAAAATCTATCTATTTATAGGGGAAGGACTATATCTGTTTTTGACGGTTTCATATTGCAAGCTTTCGATCCGTTGATCCTCATTTCTTGCAATTATACTATCAAATTTTCAGCATAAAATTAATTTGATTCAACGTGTTAGGCAATATTTTAGGGGCGACAAATTAACCGGCGGAAACGTTCACAATGTCACCTGTTGCGGGCGGATTTTTTGAAGATATCATCGGCTGTTACGTGCTGGGAGATGCGGGTTACGATTCAGATCGATATCGCCGAGACCTCATGTCGAACAACAATATCGCCGTGATTCCGGGACGAAAAAATCGCAAAATTCCAATTGATTACGACAAAAAGATCTACAAGCTTCGCAGCCGCATCGAGATGTTTTTTGGAAAAATCAAAGAAAACAGAAGGCTTGGCATGAGATATGACAAACTGGATAGCTCTTTTCTCGGCTTCATTACCCTGGCTTCACTCAACATCTTCCTGAAATCAACAATTAGCTAACAGTGTCTAATTCAATGAATTCGCAATTATGAAAAATTTCTCTATGTAATCTGTTTTATGGCCGGATTAATATGTCCCTTACGGTTCATCTCTGATGACACTATCCGAATATCCGGAATGCCCAACTGATCTTCGATGATGTTCAATTTGTTCGCATTTTGAAAAGCATAAAACACCATTATCTGTTCAACACCTTGTTTTACAAACACTTTCTAGCATTTTTTTCAACAATAACTCCTAAAGAGTCAATCTTTTTTACCTCACTTATGAGCATTGGGCAGGTAGTTGAGCCCATGATTCCATCCATAGGTAGCAAACTGCCACTTTGCATATTCGTTGCGGTCTTTAATACCCAAGGGGTTAAAGGTAGGATTCCCGATACCCCCCTCATCACTATCTAGGCCGGGGTGTATTTTCCGATAAAGGTCTGGGTTGAAGTCATTGGGCAGGTAGTTGAGCCCATGATTCCATCCATAGGTAGCAAACTGCCACTTTGCATATTCGTTGCGGTCTTTAATATCCAAGGGGTTAAAGGTAGGATTCCCGATACCCCCCTCATCACTATCTAGGCCGGGGTGTATTTTCCGATAAAGGTCTGGGTTGAAGTCATTGGGCAGGTAGTTGAGCCCATGATTCCATCCATAGGTAGCAAACTGCCACTTTGCATATTCGTTGCGGTCTTTAATATCCAAGGGGTTAAAGTTAGGACTCCCGATACCCCCCTTATCACCATCTAGGCCGGGGTGTATTTTCCGATAAACCTCTGGGTTGAAGTCGACAGGAAAAGGGAATTGCTCTAACAGTGGTTGTTCTGGTCGTTGCTCATTTTTTGCTAACTTTACTGGGGTGATCAAGTGGACTAGGTCAGTCATTGGATTTTTTCCTTCAGCAAACCCAGGGATCCTGTCCGATTCTTGAAAGAGTTTGACCAGTTGTTCTGTCGTGTAAGTTCCGGAATTACTATTTTTGAACAATTCCTTAAAGCTTTGAACAAACATATGCAAGGTTACAATGGCCTTACGGGCCCCATTCTCATTCCAAGAAACATAGGAGTAAAGGCTATTCGTAAATTTGTTTAGGCCTTTGACTCCCAGAGGAACAGGAGATGTCACAACCCTCAAATGTGTTTCATCTGTATCTGCATGTGTACAATTACTACCACAGGCATGATGGACAATAAATGTCTTGTTGGGGACAATGCTTGTAATTATTTTTCCTGAATTATCCATCTCATTATTGACGGTAAAGTCTGGGTTTCCATCAACCCATGCATTTTGAATTTTATAAAACTCAACAACACCAGGCCCCTCGTTGAATAATAAGGACTTAACGTCCTTCTCTTTCCAATAGACCCCTCGATTGGGGGCATTGGGGTCAGTTCCATACTGCGGTTCAAATCCAACAACAGTTTCTGAGAGAGGCATGTGGTGATTGTGCGCAGAGACCAGGACAGTCAAAAAAGTTGGCGCGATTTGATCTTTTTCCATTTCGTCAAGAAGTCGTTTTGGCAAATTTGGAATATGGGAACGTGGAATTTGCATAAAGAGAGACGGGAACTCGGGAAAGCCTGAATGGGAATCGGGAAAATAATTAGAAAACTGTGGGACCTTAAACTGTGTAGATCCGTACAATGCGGTATGACCCACGTAATCGGGATCTTTCCCTGTCTTAGGGTAGGCGACTAGCCCGCATGGTTTGATCTTCTCCAAATTGCTGTCTACATTAAAATATTTGATTTGAAGTATCTCCACCTCCCACTGGTCATCCGGAGGCATTGAAATGCAGGGACCTAAACTGGAAAAAAAGCTGCAAAACACGGCAGCCAAAAAATACTCTTTTTTATTACGGCGCACAGGACGCATGTATACCATCTATATTACTCCAATCATAAAAAAAAATTACAAACAAATTTTACCATATTACAAAAGAATTGTCAAAAAAATTTGAGCCTTGTATATATACTCCTTTAACTTGAAGATGTCTTATTAAGGATCTGAAAGTTATCATTAATGAGGTCAACCATAGAGCTGGCGATTTGAGGCCACGTAGCAAAGAATGCGTCAATGGCATCCCTAAATTCAGCAGCACTTTGAAAGACACGATTGTTGCGTACGTACTCGTTCATCACTTTCCATAATCGCTCAATTGGATTCAAGTTTGGACTGTATGGCGGCAAATAATGAAGAACGATCCCATATTTTTCAGAGGCGCTCTTTGTGTCTTTGCTGATGTTATAAGGGCCCCTATCTAAAATCTGGTGAATTTTTGGGGCCTTGGGATATTTCTTTCGCAAGGCGGCAAAATGCTTTTCCATGGCCTTGCTATCAATGGTTTTAGGGGCTGCAATAGTCACATCCATCGTTTCCAAATTAATGGAACCCAAGAGATTAACCCGTGTACGAGAGGCAATGGTCGAGATCAACTTATCTTTCCCTTTATGAATCTACCCATGGGTTATTTTTGTTGCCATTGTGGGGTGGACGGCATCGGCAAACTCAACGGGTTCATCCTCAGGAAGATGATTGAGAAGATCTTCATAATATTGGATAAACTCAGCTTGTTTTACTGGATCAGCTTTCGAAGGTGTGCCCTTAGGTTTTTTGAAAGAAAAATGATTACGGATGAGCCACTTGTTCATTCCTGAAACAGTAAATTGGACGCCAAAAGTGTGATCCACATAGGCGCAAATAAGCTTAGCTTTGAGATAGATGTTGTCCTCAAGATGGCTGATCAGCTGCAAAGTTTGATGCGGGGTAAGATGGCTTTCAGAGCCACCATTTTCAGGATTAAGCTTTTGCTATTCTTGTAATCGTTGAGGTGATTTTGAACAGTTTCATAGCGAAGCCGCAAAGCCTGAGCGATTTGCTTTTGAGTCTCCTCCGCATTTAACAAAACGGCTTTGATGCGATCAGCCACGCGACGATCTCTTTCTTTACTGTGCTGAAATTCTAGATCTTGTTTTTCTTTATTTGTCAGTTTAATTTTCATGCCTTGTTTATACATAAAATTTTATTGAATTACAACGGTTGTTTCGTTCATTCCTCTGATTAACAAGGCTTCTTCATTGCCGAGCGGTATAGAAGACAAAGGAAAACACAAGTGGCAAGAGCTCACCGGTTACGGTCGCTGGGCTGGGGCTGAGAACAGTATGCACCCTTACAAATCACTCACCGGAGGAAAACTCAGAGCCAAACATTTTCAAAGCCAAGAAGTCGAAGTTCAGATCGTCGTGCAGATCCTCAATCGCATGGCGTCCCTTGGCATGCCCAAAGCCAGACCCTCAACTTGATCGTTTTTTCACACCTCACCTAAACTCGCCTTTATCTCTGATTTATGCACCACAGCCATTTGGGGGCGCGCTCAGCTCAGCTCATCTCATCTCCATCCCTCCCAATTTTGTCTCACTTCTATCTGAACTCGGACACAAATGAGTTACATCCTTAGGAAATAAGCCTTTTTAGAACTGAGGTCTGCGACAGATTAGCCACAGTTTGCAAGAAAGTGTTTTCAATTCTTAAGAAACTTCGGTTGACAGCGGTGAATGTGTTCGTTATTGTTTTTCTTACATTGGCACATGCCATTGATGATAACATATATCCTTAACTAGGGGAATTTTCATGCGTTTAAATTTACTTTCTATTCTCGGTGCGTCCATGTTGGCAACTGCTGGCCTAAGCGCTGATTCTGTTAATCTTTCTGGCTCTTTTGACCTTCAAGGCGAGCAAGCAAAATGCGCACAAGGCGATCAACCTTGCTTGGATCTTGCTCAAGCAAAATTTGATTGCTGGACTAAGAATTCTTCAGGGGATAGCGATATGGCTATTTGCCTTGATCATGCACAACGTGCTTGGGAAGCTGCAACAGGAAAGCCTTCAGATATGACCGCTTCTAACACAGGCGAAAGCCCCGTTGTGACTGAAGTTTCTAACTCTGACTATGATCTTGCTGATCCTGCTGATCACAAAGGCGGAGTTAAAGAATAAAATTTTATGTTTTTCTGAAAAAAACCCTCGAGAAATTTCTCGAGGGTTTTTTTGTGATCGTATCGTTTAGTTTTTGTTGAGATTTGCCAGCTCAATAATATTGGCTGTGGTGCATAAATCAGAGATAAAGGCGAGTTTAGGTGAGGTGTGAAAAAACGATCAAGTTGAGGGTCTGGCTTTGGGCATGCCAAGGGACGCCATGCGATTGAGGATCTGCACGACGATCTGAACTTCGACTTCTTGGCTTTGAAAATGTTTGGCTCTGAGTTTTCCTCCGGTGAGTGATTTGTAAGGGTGCATACTGTTCTCAGCCCCAGCCCAGCGACCGTAACCGGTGAGCTCTTGCCACTTGTGTTTTCCTTTGTCTTCTATACCGCTCGGCAATGAAGAAGCCTTGTTAATCAGAGGAGTTGCCCGAGTTCAGATAGAAGTGAGACAAAATTGGGAGGGATGGAGATGAGCTGAGAAAATTAAACGCCCCAAATTGCTGCGCAAATAAAGAATCTCCATTGCCACACCCAAACCAGGCCTCAAGAATAGGAAATGTAAAAAACCTATTGATGGAGGACTGGATGAGGATCCACGGATTACATAAAAATATGCATAGGCTTTATGCATACGCGCTTACACAAGACTGTTTGGACGTCTATCGCAAACGCTATGAAGGAGGTGTAAGGCTCTGGGAAAAGTTGAAAGCTGAAAACGTTTGCGATTCCACGTGCCAAGAAATTTGCGACATGTCCCGCGCAACTTATTATCGCCACAAGAAGATCCTGAAGGACCTTAACAAAGGGAGTGTTCCCCCTTCAAAAAGGCCACGAAATCTCAACAAACCGCGCTGGGGAGAGGCAGAGCTTCAGCTTGTTTTGAGAGTGCGCCGCGAAAATCCCACCTATGGCAAAGAGAAAATCGCCATCATTCTCAAGCGAGACCATGGGCAAATCCTGAGCGAAAGCACCGTCGGCCGTATCCTGACCTCCCTCAAAAACAAGGGGCTTGTGCAAAATCATCCTCCGCCCTGAGAACAAAAAGAAAAAGACAATTTTAACACTTGACATATTTTAAATTGGCCCAGAGTTTTTTGTATATAGTACTTCTCCATTATATGGATAGACATTGGCTGAGGAGTTTATCAAGGAGTTGATGAAGGTTTTCTGGGTTTTGCTGGACGAGGGGGGCGGAGGATGGATTTGATTTTGTGCCACCAATGTTCGATAGGATTGAGGTCAGGAGAGTCAGTTGGGAGAAAGAGGAGATGGCAGCCAAATTTCTCAATCAAATCTTTCGTTTTTGGCGATTTGTGAAAGGCGGCATTGTCCATAATCAGGGTGGTATTTTTTGATAAACCCGGCAATAAAACCTACTCAAGCCAAGCATTAAAAAGATCTGCATGACATCCACCTTGAAAGGTGAAAGGCGCCACGAACGCACCCTTCATGAGACCGCCAATGATACTGGCACGCTCTCTTTTTGGCCCGGGATCTCCGCGTAAACCTTTTGCCTGCGCGGCGCCCAGGCATGCTCTCGATAAAGGCGATTATCAATCCCAGCTTCATCAATCCACACGATTGTTTCAGGATCTATTTTCTCAAGCTGTTTTATAAATTCGGCCCGCTTGTCTTCGTTACGTTCTTTGTAAAGCGTCGTCTTTTTTTCGTGTAATGTTTAAACGTTTAAGCCATTTACTCACGTTTTGGAATCTCAACCCCAAAGCTTCGGCGATTTGTTTGAGCGTATGATCCGGATTTTGAGCGACGTAGTCTCTGAGTTTTTGCTCATCGACTTTACGCGGATAAGAAGTGCGTTTTTTCGGTTTAATATCCCCTTGTTTATGAAGACATATCCATCGACAGATCGTGGCTTCTCCAACGTTAAAAACCTTTGCAGCCTCTCGCTTACGGCCGCCGCTCGTAATGTAGGAGATGACCTTTTCCGCAGGTCTTCCGAATATGCTTTTACCATTCCCTCCTTATACCTAAACTTTTCCTAAAAATCTATCTATTTATAGGGGAAGGACTATATCTGTTTTTGACGGTTTCATATTGCAAGCTTTCGATCCGTTGATCCTCATTTCTTGCAATTATACTATCAAATTTTCAGCATAAAATTAATTTGATTCAACGTGTTAGGCAATATTTTAGGGGCGACAAATTAACCGGCGGAAACGTTCACAATGTCACCTGTTGCGGGCGGATTTTTGAAGATATCATCGGCTGTTACGTGCTGGGAGATGCGGGTTACGATTCAGATCGATATCGCCGAGACCTCATGTCGAACAACAATATCGCCGTGATTCCGGGACGAAAAAATCGCAAAATTCCAATTAATTACGAGAAAAAGATCTGCAAGCTTCGCAGCCGCATCGAGATGTTTTTTGGAAAAATCAAAGAAAACAGAAGGCTTGGCATGAGATATGACAAACTGGATACCTCTTTCCTCGGCTTCATTGCCCTGGCCTCACTTAACATCGTTCTTAAATCAATAATTAGCTAACAGTGTCTAGCCAATTTGGCAATTCTTGTGCACTCATGTGCGGAGGGGAACTGAAGAAAAACGAAGCGCCAAAAAATCATTAAAACTCTCAAAGACTCAATACCTTTTTCATCAAAGTCGGCAGTGCGTAATCTTTGAGATTTTCAAAATCTACCCATTCTCCCTGATTGAGGTGGCGGGTTGCGCCCTCCCAAACTTTGAGGTTGAGATGAAAATGGGTGAAGGTGTGATTCACCTCTCCCCGCAAATTTAGGTGTTCTGGCAATGAAATATCCTGAAGCAACCGTTTTGGTAAAGTGAGGTCCCAGTCCGTTGTGGGCACTTCATAAAGCCCGGAAAGAATTCCCTTTCCTGCACGCTTTCGAATAAGAATTTGGTGATTGGAATTTTTTAATAAAAACGCATGGCCAAATTTTTGAGGAAGCGCTTTTTTGAGGACTTTTTTGGGAAAATCTTCCGGCACAGCATTCAAATAGGCTTTGCAATTTTTCATTAAAGGACAATGTAAACACATTGGACTTTTGGGACGACACATGAGAGCCCCCAATTCCATGAGGGCTTGTGTAAAGTCTCCAAAGCGAGATTGCGGAATGACTTGCCACAAAAAGGCTTCGGCGTCTTGATCGAGCTGGGGACGCAGGCTTTCCAAAGTCAAATACCGTGAAATGACGCGCATCACATTGCCGTCCAAAGCAATGGCCGGCTTTTCAAAAGCAATTGAGGTAATGGCAGCGCTTGTATAAGGACCAATTCCGGGGAGTTTTAAAAGTGCGTTCCGATCTTCTGGGAATCTGCCCCCAAACTCACCTACAATCATTTGCGCACATTTATGGAGGTTTTTTGCGCGCGTATAATACCCAAGGCCTTGCCAAGCATGCAAAACCTCATCGAGATTCGCACGTCCCAAATCTTCAATGGTGGGCCATCTTTGAATAAAATTCAAAAAATAAGGGATCACGGATTTAACGGTCGTTTGTTGCAGCATGATTTCTGAAAGCCAAACATGGTAAGGGTTGGCGTGCCCACCCGCCTTGCGCCAAGGTAAATCGCGCTTGATTCCATCAAACCATTGGAAAAGGTCTTGTGAAAAGGAGTCGGAGTTGAGTACCATCATTTTATGAAAAAATCTTTACGTTCCATTGGAAATATCTCATCTAAGATAACAGCTCCTCTTCTTGGAAAACAAGGGCATGTTTTGGGGGCTATTTTGGCAGATTGGGGAAAAATTGTGGGCGAGAAAATTCTCTCACTCGCCGTTCCTCAAAAAATTGTCTTCCGGAATGACAAGCGCGTAGACGGCACTTTGCATCTTTTGATCTCCTCAGGGGCGGGCCCCCTTATCCAGCAGATCAGCCCCATGGTTATCGAACGCATTAATACGTATTTTGGATATGGTGCCGTGTCTATGCTCAGAATTCATCAAGGTTTCATTCCTGCCCAAAAAAAAGAGGAAACTGACATAGTCGAACTGAGCTCCCAAGATCTTCAATTTATCGGAGAGACAACGGAACATATTCAAGAAGAAGCACTGCGTGAAGCTCTCGAGAATTTTGGAAAATCTCTTATTCAAAGTCAGAAGCAGAAAAACAAATCATAATGAATGCGACATCAAACCATTAAATGCTGGCGCTGACTTGCCTGCGATCTTTTTATAAGCCAAAATTGTGGCCGTCATTACGATGGCTTCTCCGTAAGCCATTATAAAAACCATAGCAAGGGAAGGCGCAATGATGAAAAATTCATTGATCTCTGTAAAGGCAATGAGTCCTACGGCCATGAAAAACAGACCTATAGGTATGGTAAAAATGAGCTTGAGGAGGATATACAGCCCCGTCAATCGCATAACATTATTTTTGGAATCGTGAAAACTGGAGCGAATGGGTTTTTCATGACCGATAACCACAAAAGGAATGACAAAAAACAATCTTACACAAAGGTACAATGTGGCAATCACTGCAAGGCCACCTAAAACCCTGGCTAAACCTAAGAGGTCAGTTTCGGATGCAAAAACAAAGGCCATCGCCCCTGCGCCTACAACAGGAAGGAGCATAAAAATGATTACGATATAATAGCCCAAAACACGTCTTGCGATCGAAAGAAATCCCCACTGAAACCATTTCTCCCCACCTTCTTGATACATTGCGTATCGAAATCCATTAACCGCAAAGAGAATTGTCGCCAATATATCTCCTACGCGCCCAATGACAGTGGTGATGATTTCAAGAAGGGTTGGTTCCTCTTCTGTGAGTCCGTCTGAAACATTTCCAAAATTTTCCCCAACAAATCCCAAAAGAGCAGTGATAATCATGATAAGCACAGGAAGGGAAAGGACTTTCATCCATGCTTTGAGGTCGTGATTGACAAGGGAAAAGGCTTCTTTTGCCGTTTGCCAGACTTTAAATTGGGAATCCATTTTTGCACATTCTTAATTTAAGATTTTGAATTGAGTCGATCCAATATCTTAGATCGGGCTTCCCCGCAATCTATTTTATGAAAAATAGAGGCACTGAAAAAGTTTATTTTGATTTCCCCTCTTGTCTTGGTCCAAACGATTTCCGCCTACATTTTTTTTTTTGATCGCCACTGGGAATATACCACCAAGGTTTTGGCGCGTGACATTGCAGGGGACGTCTCACTTTTGGCTGATCTTTATGAGAAAAACCCAAAAAGCTTTGAATTCATCAAAGGCATTGCGGGATCTCAGCTGGGATTTTCCATGAAATTACTTCCTTTCTTCAGGGATTTTAACATACCTTTAAAAATTAGCTAACAGTTTGTATCTATTTAAGAAAATGGATTAAGATGATGTCTTGACGTAGAAATAGCATTGCGCTTTTATATGGCCATAATGGAAAATGTTCACCGCATTATGATTTTTGGGCCGCCTGGAGCGGGTAAGACAACTCTGGCTTTAAAGTTGTCGCAAGATTTGGGCTTGCCGCTTTATCACCTTGACAAATACTTCTTCGTGGATCATTGGCAAAAGCGCAACACTTTTGAGTTCCGTCAAATCCAAGAAGAGATTGTCTTACAAGAGAGCTGGATTATTGATGGCAACGCCACAGGCTCTCTTGAGATGCGTTATGTGCGGGCTGATATGGCGATTTATTATGCCCCCTGCCGATTAAGGTGCCTTTGGGGCATTTTCAAACGCACATTTTGGGATAAGCGGGATCATATCGATGATCGGGCTCCCTATTGCCCCGAGCGACTTACTTGGGGGCTCATTGAATACATGTGGGGATTTGATCGCCGGGTGACGCCAATTCTTCAGCGTTTGCAAATACAATATCCCTATGTGCGCTTTGTGAAAACGCAGAATGGGAAATTCTAAACGATGTTTAAAACTAGAATTCAAACTTGTTGTAACTATTCTTCAGTAGAATCCGATTTTTTCACTCGTTTTTCAATAAATTGAAGGGCCTTTTGAAAATCGGCTTCCAGATCCGCGAATTTGAGTTTGAGAATAGCGGGTCTGGCCACAATGACATAATACGTTTCAGAAAGGGGTTGAGATCTTAAATATCTTTGGACAAGGACACGAATGCGACGTTTGGCGAAATTACGGTCAACGGCTCCCCCCACTTTTTTGGAGGCTGTTAATCCAAAACGAGAAGGGCTTCCGCGATGGGGGAGGGCTTGGAGAATGAATCCGGGGGCAATGTATTTAAACGAAGACGCTGAAACCTTCAAGAAATCCCGTCGTTGCTTCAGCGTCTGCAAAACGATTATCTAGGCAGAAAGGCGTAAGCGGCCTTTTGCACGACGACGTGAGATGACTTTTCGTCCCCCCACTGTGGCCATACGGGCACGGAAGCCATGACGACGTTTACGAACGAGAACGCTAGGTTGATATGTTCTTTTCATGGTTTTTAAAACTCCAATTTATGATCTATTAGTGACTTGTATACGGTTTCGTGCACCAAAATGTCAAATCTAAAAAAGAAAATATTGAGAATTTGTTGGAAAATATGTAGATTCGCTGAAAGTTTATTAGGGGACCCTACCATGCTTCGCGAATTTGGACTGATTATCAAACTATTGGCTTGCATTCTTTTTATCACCTTTTTTGGGGAGTATATTCCCACGCCCCTCGAGCGGACGTTTTTCACGATCAGTCTGATCATCAAAGAACTATTGGTGTTCTCACTTCCCTTCATTATTTTTGTTTTTGTGACCTCGTGCTTACTTTCTTTTGGACAACGGGGGCCGCTTTTAATTTTCTCAATTTTTGGCGTTTTGACGGTGTCCAATTTTGTGGGGCTTCTTTTTGGATACAGCATTGGGAATTTTTTCTTAGGCGATTTTGCACAAACGGTTTCGCTTTTTAATGATGCCTCTGAAAGCGCTTTAAAACCTTGGTTTGCCTTTGCGTTGCCAAAGCTAATTCCCACAGACTATGCTCTTTTGGCGGGACTTGTGTTTGGCATTGTCGGCACTTTTACGGCTAGTTATCGATTGGTCAATATTTTCGTAAAATTAAAAGGCGCAATTAATTTTGGATTTAGTAAAATTTTCATCCCTCTTTTGCCCATTTATATCTCAGGATTTTTGATTGATATGGCCTATCAAGGATCATTGATCAACCTCTTTAAAGATTATGGGGCCGTTTTGATTCTGGTAGTTGTGGCACAAGTCTTAGTAATTTTAGCGCTTTTTCTTTTTTCGGCCCAAGGAAATCCAAAGCGTTTTATGGAATTCCTTAAAAATGCACTTCCCTCCGGATTGGTGGGATTTTCAACCATGTCGAGTGCGGCCACCATGCCTGTGACCATGAAGGGTGCTGATAAAAATACAGACAACTCAGGATTTGCCCATATCTTCATTCCGCTTTCTGCCAATATACACCAAATAGGGGATTGTTTGGCTATTCCTATTTTTATGGTGGCAATCCAAGGTATCTTTGGGCTTCCTCCCCTTTCCATGGAAACGCTCCTTTTTTTCACCGTTCTTTATGCGTTAACAAAATTTGGAAATGCCGGAGTCCCTGGTGGAAGCGTCATCGTTCTGATGCCAATTTTCCAGCAGCATCTGGGATATGATGCTCAAATGAGCGGCCTTATGACCATGCTTTATGTTTTAATGGATCCTGCCATCACTGCCACAAACGTAATGTCTAATGGGGCTTATACAATCTTTCTCAATGGAATTTACTGTAAGTGGTTTCACGGAAAATCTGATATGACTGCGGCATTGGCCTCGAAATAATCATTTGCGTTATTTTCGTCGGAACTGCTCCATTTTTTCCTTCATGGTTTTTTGAAAGAGGAACTTTTGGCGAGCACACCGAATTAAAAAGGCGCTCTTTTTTTCGCCTGGAAAAGCGTCCCATCGGAAACTAACTTTATTCAACCGTTTTAAAGGGAAATTCAAAAGGCGTTCTTGAATTGTTTTTCTTTTATAAAGCTGTGTGCGAGCGCAAATTTCTTCGTGATTTGAAGGTGTTGCATCGCAACATAGGGTTGCCGATATTGTATAAAGTATAATCAAAAACACTCGAAAATTCATTCGACTCACCTTCTTTTCATAAATTTTAAGCTTTTATGCATGCTCGTTATAATAACTTTCAAAATTTATGACCCGCTTTTCTTTTTCATAAAGTTCGAGATAAGCTTCCAGTAACTCCGCAGAGACCAGTGTGCTTTTAAGGTCCATTTCAAAATATTTAATAACGAGACACAATACATCTCTCAAGATAATTTCTGCATTTGCATCTTTAACCTTATAATATTTTACGAGTTGTGCCGTAGATGTATGCTTGAAAAAATCATTGTCTCGTATTTTCTTAATTACGGGATATTTTGTTTCCCATCCTTTGAGAGTCGCTTCAAACTCGGCGCGTCCAACGGCTTGTGCTTTGGTGGAAAATGCTAAGAGTAAAATGAAAAACATAAAATTTCTTCTCATAATACAAACCCTTGGTTGTCATATCCGTTTGTTAATTTAAAAATAATTTTGACGCTTCCCACGTTTGAGAGGATAACACTTTAAACGTGTTATCATTTTTCTTCCTTCTCAAGATTTTTCTCATTCCCTGAACCATAGGCTGAGTTAGTAGATTTGTTCAGCTCCATTCCAGGAATGGAGTCAGTTGATTTGTTCAAAGTTATGAATTTTTCTACCCGCGTTGGGAGTGGAAGATCATCATCGTCGAGAGTGATTGTCATGGATTGCCAGTTTTTTCCCAGATCTTGAGAATTTTTTTGCTTCTTGGACATTTGCTCTTCTTTTCTTTTTTGGTTCTCTTCTTCAAGCAGGAGGCGTTGTTCTTCTTGCTTCTTTCGTTTTTCAAGGGATTCGGGAAAAGTTCGCAATTCGGATTTAAGATCCCACTTTTTTTCCCATTCGCCTAAATCAGCCTCTTCAGGAAGTTTATTTTCCTCATGACACGATAAAGAAAACATTTCTAAAGAAGTTATTTTTTGGGGAAGGTCTAAGGGATTTATGTAAAATAGGTTGATATTTGCAGCACCCAGGCCTGCCTTTGTTTCAGTGATGTGAATGGTGCCCTTTTGAATGTTGTCCCCTGAATCATCAATGAGAACAATTCTCTTGGGCATTAATCCTATGATATCGGGTGCAAACATTTTTTCTTTCCAGTAGCCGTTAGAGTTTGCCCATTTGACAGAAATGATATTGCCAATGCGTTGATAGTCAAGGAAATCTCCGGTTTCAGTTTTGTGAATTCCTTTTTTTGGCGTATCATTATTCGAAAGCCCAAAGACTTTTTCTAATCCCAAGCAGGTGAGCTGCTCCAGAATATCTGAGAAAGAATTCCAAGCGCTTGATAAAATGAGTGTGGCGCCTGCATGGTGTAGGTCTTTTAATAATTCAACCGTAAATCCTCTGGCGGGAACTGTAGTTTCTCCGAGTTTGGGTTCGCTTTTAACCGTTAAAACACCGTGAAGATCAATTACAAAAGCGGTATCTTTCAGATTTTCAAATGTGAGTAGGGCTTTGAAAAGATTGGGAACGGAGGGAATGGTGTGCACCTGGATTTTATCTGCAATTTTGAGGCGTCTCTCCATATCGTTGTTTTCCAAAGATGCACTGCGCAGGAGATATTTTTTAATGTCTTCAAAATGATCTATTTTTGCTTTGATGGATTTCTTGGAGGTCAATGTTTTAATCCCAAATTGAATTTCCTCAGGACTTAAAACTGATATGAGCTCGGATAAATTTTTTGGGTTTTGAGCAGAATAATTATAGCTATAAGAATCTAGTGCTCCATAAATTGAAGACGGCAATAATGCCTTTATATCTTGAGGCGCGAGGACTTGACGCAGTTCAAGGTAAGCCAAAATAAAATCTTCATCCCATTTGTCTGAGGTTTGTGGGTTGATATATTTAACGAGTTCCTCTGTAATTTCTGGATAGGAGAGTTTTGTTTTTTTACTTGTTTCGAAGAACGCTTTGAAAATTGTGGAGCGTGCTGAAATGCTCTGTCTGTCTTTATCTAAAGTGTTAACAAGGCGCAATATTGATGTTTTAAAATCAATAAGTTCCTTTTCAGAGACTTTTCTAATTACTTTTCTTGTCTCTAAAATTTGTCCCGAGAACTCGTGTTTTAGAGAAACAGAACTTTTCTTTGAGGACCCAAAAACTTCATTAAAAAAACCAATGGCTTCTAGCTCATCTTTGCCGGCATAAAGGGGGTCGACGCCGGAAATAGAAGAGAGAAGGGATAAAGTAAAAAAAATGTGGGAGGTTTTCATGGGACAAACTCTTTCGACTAAAAATTAAAAGACAACAACATTAAAAGTGACTATTTATTAAAATTTACTTAATTTAATAAATATAATTACAATCTCCAGCGTGCACCAAGTTCAATGACACGTGCATAAGGAATTCGGAAGAACTCTGTAGCACTCATAGCATTTTTTGCAAGTAAAATATAAAGCTTGGATCTCCATTTTGGCATTTGCGGATGAACGGTGGCAAAAGGAATGCCGCGCGTTAAAAAGACAGTCGTCTCTTCAGGATCCATGTAAAGCCCCTCTGCTTTGCATCTTTCAGTAATCGCCGTAATATTGGGAACTTCCATAAAGCCATAAGTTGCACGTACACGAAATACGTCTTCTCCCAATTTTTCGAATGTAACTCGATTCTTAGAATGAATGTGTGGTACATTTTCAATAATGATGGATAGAAATATCAAACGCTCATGAATGACTTTGTTATGCTTATAATTGATTGTAAACGAGCTGGGGATACGACCCGGTGAGCTTGTCATATAAATGGCGTTTCCTGCAACGCGCAAAGGTTTGGCTTCTTTGAGCATCTCTAAAAGATCTTCATAAGAAAACGTTGCGTATTCCGCATGGGATTGCAACACGTTACGTCCTTTGTACCAGGTGGACATAATCAAAAAGGCAATCCCACCCAAAAGCATGGGGAACCAAGCACCATCAAGAACCTTGAGACTGGTCGCACTGAAAAAAACTATATCGATGAAAAGGAATGGTAAAAAAACCAGATAAGCCACAAGGGGGGGCCAACCCCATTTCTCTTGTGCGACTTGGCCGGTCAAAATGGTTGTGATCATCATGAGTCCTGTAACCGCAAACCCATAAGCGGAGGCCAACGCTGTTGAGTTTTTAAACATCAAAACGACAAGAATAATCAATGTCAGAAAAATCCAATTCATCATGGAAACATAAACTTGTCCAATATGGTGATGGGAGGTATGGAGGACGTGCATTCGGGGTAAATAATTCAACTGAATAGCCTGCCATGTTACTGAAAAAACTCCAGAAATTAAGGCTTGGGAGGCAATGATGGTGGCTGCTGTGGAAAGAATAACCATGGGAATCAAACCCCACGTTGGCGCAAGAAAATAGAATGGATTAGTGAGAGCCTCCGGATAATGCAAAAGAACGGCCCCTTGCCCAAAATAATTGAGAATGAGCGAGGGATACACAAATCCAAACCAAGATCTTCTTATGGGAGAAGGGCCAAAATGCCCCATATCGGCATAAAGGGCTTCGGCGCCTGTAAGGGCCAAAACAACAGCGCCTAACGTTGCAAAACTGCCCCAGGAATGATGGATCAAAAACGAAATGGCATAGAGTGGATTCAGAGCCTGAAAGACTTCTGGATGGTGAAGGCATCCAAAGATTCCCAAAAGCCCTATCGTAAAAAACCAGACCAGCATAATAGGACCAAAAAGTACGCCAATTTGCCCGGTGCCTTTTTCCTGATACCAAAACAGAAGAATGAGCACGAGAATACTTAAAGGCAAAATAAAGGGCGTGAGGGTGGGGGAAATCACAGATAGTCCTTCAAGGGCGCTTAAAACAGAAATTGCTGGTGTGATAATGCCATCTCCCAAAAAGAGGGCGGCGCCCAAAAGGCCCAGCATCAAAAGATTGGGACTCTTTTTCTTCTTCGAATTCGAAATGGCCAAAGTCAAAAGGGCTAAAATGCCGCCTTCACCATGATTGTCCGCCCGCATGATGAGAACGACATATTTCAAAGACACAATGAGCGTGATGGACCAAAATACAAGAGAGAGAATACCCAAAATATTTTCAGGCGTAGTACCGACTTGAAGTGAATTCAAACACTCCCGAATTGCATAAAGAGGGCTGGTTCCAATGTCGCCATAAACAATTCCTAACGCCCCCATCATCAAAAGAGGCATCGGTTCCTGGGCTTTTGATTTGGACGTCATTGGTTGTTAATTTTCCCCATTGATAAGTTAACTCCGTGCAGGCGGAGGATCTACTCCTCCGTCTGTACCGATCTTTTTAAGCGAAGATAATGACTTTTTTGTAATCCTTGTTTTATGATTCTCTACATTCGCGAGGATTGCATTTTTTTATGCTATAAAAGTTATCGAAAAAAGCAGGAAGTGTATAGTGACCTTTTGGAGTTTTTGACTTGAAGGACGCAGACATTCAATTTATAAATACGGTCATGATACAAAGCATCCACTCACTCAACCTCTGTTTTCTTTACAAACGTTAGTTTGTCAGCGCAGTAATTCGTCATCCTGAATTTGTTTCAGCGTGGCGAGTGTCTTTTATTTTTAAGCCAATATATCTTACAAATGACACAAGGATAAAACTGTTATGACTAAAATTACTTATGAAGATTTTGAAAAAGTTGAAATTCGCTCAGGCACTGTTGTGAAGGTCGAGGAATTTCCTCGCGCAAAAAAACCGGCTTACAAAGTGTGGGTGGATTTTGGCCCGACCATTGGCGTTTTGCAGACATCCGCGCAAGTGACCGTGCACTATACCTCCGAAACGCTTTTGGGACGTCAGGTTGCAGGATGTGTAAATTTAGGCGAACGGAATATTGCGGGATTTATGTCCCAATTTTTGCTGTTGGGATTTTCAGATACGGCACAGGCGATCGTCCTTATTTCACCTTCCGAAAAAGTCCCGAATGGGCAAAAACTCCATTAAGTCAATAAGCTGTATAAAAAAAGGGGAGCATTATTGCCCCCCTTTTTAAGGTCAAAACTAACTCTTAGCCAACGATTTCAATATCGCTGAAGAAGAATTTGATTTCGTTTTGTGCATTTTCGGCGCTGTCAGATCCATGGACTGAATTGGCTTCGATGGATTCAGCAAATTCTTTCCGGATTGTACCAGAAGCTGCGTTCTCAGGGTTTGTTGCGCCCATAACTTCGCGATAGCGTGCAATGGCGTTCTCGCCTTCCAAGGCTTGCACAACGACAGGTCCTGAGGTCATGAAGGTGCACAAATCATTGTAAAATGCGCGCTCAGCATGAACGCCATAAAATTGTTGAGCTTGCTCGAGGCTCAGGTGAAGGCGCTTTTGTGCAATGATACGCAAGCCTGAAGATTCAATGAGGGCGTTAATGGCGCCCGTTAAATTCCTACGTGTCGCATCAGGTTTAATAATGGAAAATGTTCTTTCGAGTGCCATGGAAAAATGCTCCTTTGGTTAACTTTTTAATGACGGGGCCATCTATACTCCCCTTCAGATCAAAAGAAAAGGTTGTTTGTATAAAACGTTGAAAATTTTTAAATTTTTATGAGCGTCTGCCTGAATTTTCTTTTTCTGTAAATAGTCTAAAAATCCAGAGAGTCACCAACTGTTTGCTTTTTTAATAAGGAAGACTCCAGTTTCACGCGTCTCAAAAAGTTTTTAAGGCTTTATGTTCCCTGCCTGATCTCTTATCATTATAAAATAGGTAGAAAAATAGAATTAGGGAAAAATGATAGATGGAAGGCCATGTTCCACATGTTTCATTAATGACTGAGATAAGTTATTTCACGGATATTCTTTTTGCTTTTTTTCTAGGAGCTTCAATTGGTTGGGAGCGCGCAATGTCTGGGAAAGATGCGGGCATTCGAACATTTGGCTTTATTTGTACAGGGTCGTGTGTTTTTACAATCATTTCAGAGCTTCTTTATGTGGATTCGTCTCGTATGATTGCTAATATTATCATGGGGATCAGCTTTGTTGCGGGTGGGGTTATTTGGAGGTCCTTGGAAACAGGGGGGAGTACCCACGGGTTAACCACTGCGGCTTCTTTATGGCTGACAGCTGGTATCGGAATTATGGTTGGCTCTCATTTTTATGCATTGAGTCTTTGCGTAACGGTCCTTGCCTTAGTCGTTCTTCACGTTCCTTACACTCAATTTTGGAAGAAGTATTTTGCACTCCATGATTAAAGATTTTAACGTAATGACGTGAGAGAGCAAAAGCTCACACGTCCAAATCTTTGGCGTAAGGAGCGTTTTGTTGAATGAAGGCAAAGCGTTCTTCAGGTTTACGGCCCATAAGGCGACTCACAAAGGCGGATACGTCTTTGACCTCCTCAGCTGGGGGTAACGTCACGCGGATAAGCGTGCGTTTTTGGGGATCCATGGTTGTAGATTTCAATTGAGCTGCGGGCATTTCACCAAGGCCCTTAAATCGGCTGACTTCAACTTTTTTCACGTTTTTAAATTCGGTGGTCATTAAGTGCTCGCGGTGCGCATCGTCTTGAGCATAAACGCTTTTTGCGCCATGTGTGATGCGATAAAGGGGTGGTTGGGTCAAGAAAAGATGACCTTGGGTCACGATTGGCAGCATATGCTGAAAGAAGAATGTGATGAGAAGGGAGGCGATGTGGGCGCCATCCACGTCCGCATCCGTCATAATAATCACACGTTCGTATCTGAGTTTTTTTGGATCACACTTGTCGCCAATGCCACAGCCAAGGGCAAGCATCATGTCCGAGATTTCTTTGTTGGCGAGGAACTTTTCCTCACTGGCGCTTGCAACGTTTAAGATCTTTCCGCGAAGGGGCAGAATGGCTTGAGTTTTGCGGTCGCGAGCTTGCTTGGCAGAGCCTCCCGCAGAATCACCTTCAACCAAAAAGATTTCTGTGCTTTTGGCGGCTTCAATGGAGCAATCAGACAATTTTCCAGGGAGTCTCAAACGACGTGTGGCTGAGGCGCGGGCGATGTCCTTGGATTGCTTACGCTTCAAACGTTCTTCCGCGCGATTGAGTGTGTATTCAAGAAGTGCTGTTGCAATTTCAGGATTGCCGGTAAGCCAATGGTCAAAGTGGTCCTTGACCGCGTTTTCAACCCAGCGGGTTGTATCCACAGTGACCAGTTTTTCCTTGGTTTGCCCTTGGAATTGGGGGTCGCGAATAAATGTTGAGATTACAAATGCAGCATTGCCGACGCAATCTTCAGCGGTAAGCTGGGAAATGCGTTTATTCCCAATCAGTTCACCATAATTGCGGAGGCTTTTTAAAATGGCATTGCGGAATCCAGTTTCGTGAGTGCCGCCCAAAGGTGTGATCACTGTATTGCAATACGAGCGTGCAAATCCTTCTTCGTCCAGGGGCCAGGTGATGGACCACTCAATGCGCCCTTGTTTTTTTTCAAATTGGGCTTCCCCAGAAAAGATTTCAGGGATAGCCAGGGGTTGATTTTTGGTAGTTTCCTCAAGGAAATCTTTGATGCCGCCGGGAAAGCGGAAAGAGGCCTCAAGTGGGAGTTCAGAGCCTTCAGGAAGAAGTTCGGGGGCGCATTTCCAACGAATTTCCACACCTTTGAAAAGATAGGCTTTGGAACGCGCCATTTTATAAAGCGTTTCGGGTTTGAATTCCGCGCGGGCGCCAAAGATTTCCGCATCGGGCAGGAATGTGATGGCGGTGCCGCGGCGATTGGAAACTTCACCTAAATCTTGGAGAGAGGAGAGGGGGATCCCGCGGCTGTACTCCTGCCGCCAAAGATGTTTGCGGGTGGCGACTTCCACCACAAATTTTTCAGAGAGTGCGTTAACGACAGACATACCCACGCCATGTAAACCTCCAGAGGTTTCATAGGATTTTCCGCCAAATTTAGCGCCAGAGTGAAGTGTTGTGAGAATAACCTCAAGGGCGGATTTATCGGGAAATTTGGGGTGAGGGTCGACAGGAATACCACGACCGTTGTCTTTGACCGTAATGGACCCATCCGCGTGAAGTTCAAGTTCAATCCGGCTTGCGTGACCAGCTACGGCCTCGTCCATGGAGTTGTCTAGAATTTCTGCGACCAAATGGTGAAGCGCACGCTCGTCTGTACCGCCAATATACATGCCAGGCCTTCTGCGGACAGGCTCAAGGCCCTCCAGGACTTCGATGTCTTTGGCAGAATAATCGTGGGCAACGGCAGTGTTTTCGAATAAATCACTCATGGCGCGCAGTATGATCAAAGTCCCTCAAAATTGCAAGGCATTCCTTGGGTTGTTTTGGTATGGGCAATTAAGAAACTTGATTTTTTAAAAAAGCTGTGGTACATGGTAAATATAAGCTGGTTGACGTGTATCTCGACTTCAGCTTATTTTTTTGTCTAAGCCCTCATGCTTTTAATATCACCCCGAACTTGTTTCGGGATCTTCTTTAGTGAACACAAATCGAAAATTGCTTTTTTTCAACCTACTGAGATGCTGAAATAAATTCAGGATGGCGATGGGGGACGTTGTTTTCTGGGTTTTATAAGGCGGCTCTGAGAGCTCTGACGTCGCATCTTTCAATGGTGCCTAAGAAATGCTAAACTTCTTAAAAAAAGAGGAGGGCAGACTATGACACAAAAAATAATCGGGGCGGCTTCAGTGCTGTTGGGACTTCTGAACTTTCATCTTCAGGCCAAAGCCTATGGCATTGATTCCCCCCGTCCTTGTATTCTTGAAAAAAGCTGTGAAGTTGAAAATCCCCATTGGAATACGTCGATTACCAAAATCGCCGTGACCTATCGTGATGAGATGAAAAATACACATCAATGGACAAAAATGATCCACTCTGATGAGAATATTAAAGATTGTGATAAGGCGGCAGCTTACTTTCCCTATCGATTTGAGACATGCCCTGAGGCGAGAGAGTAGAGGCAACACAGGTGTTAAAAGAATTTGACAACACTTAAATAAGGAAAGAACTGAATGTTGAAAAGATTTTTTATGGCCTTATCTCTCATCATGTTTGGGTGGACTCAGCAGGCGTGGTGTGAAAATAAATGTAAAACAGTACAGGGTAAGCCTGACGCACAACAGTTTTGTGAGAGCCTTTGTGGAAAGGATAATTGGAGTACGCATTATTCTGCCTATTTCCCAGACATCACAAAAGCTTCAGATGTTATGGAAAATGCTTGCAAAAACATTAATGCAGGTGAAGTTTTTCTTTGTGGATGCGATAAATAAAAATTCGTATTCATTTAAAAATTCAAATAACAACTCCCGGGAATGATCTCGGGAGTTTTTTTATGAGGTAAAATATGTGGAATTGGTTTCAAAAGAGTCAAAAGGAACTTGAGGTTAAAGAGAGTCAGGTGGCTCACTTGATTGCTGCGAAAAATGTCGGAAAACCTGTATGGACGCCCAGACAGTTTGATCAGTTGGCAGAAGAAGGTTATCAGAAAAACGTGATTGTATATCGATGTGTGTCTTTGATTGCGGGAGGGATTGCCAGTGTGCCTTGGGAGATTCATGAGAATGGGGAGACGTTGTGCGCACACCCTTTGGAAAAGCTGATTCGGGCTCCCAATCCTAATCAAGCCTTGGCGCGATTTATGGAAGCTTTGAGTGGTTATTTGATGCTTTCTGGAAATGCCTATATTGAGATGGTGCAAGTAGAGGGGGAGCCTTTGGAGCTTCATTTGTTGCGTCCGGATCGTGTTCGTGTGATTCCCGGAATTAGTGGTGTGCCAGAGGCTTATGAGTATCGAGTGGGAAGCTTTTCACGCAAAATCCCTGTGAATCCTTTAAATGGAGCGTCAACGATTTTGCATTTGAAGACGTTTCACCCTTTAAATGATTGGTATGGGATGAGCCCTTTGGAGGCTGCAGCCCATGCTATCGATCAACATAACGCGGTAGGTGGACATAATTTGGCGGTGCTACAAAATGGGGGGAGGCCCTCAGGGGCGCTGATTTTGCCTTCAGGAACGCTCACGTCCTCTCAACGTCAGGCCTTAAAAGAGGATTTTCGGGATTTCTATCAAGGGGGACCTAATGCCGGGAATATCTTTGTTTTGGAAGGGGAGTGGGATTGGAAGGAGCTGAGTATTAGTCCGAAAGATCTTGATTTTATAGAAGGTAAATATCTTTCAGCCCGTGAAATTGCTCAAGCCTTTGGGGTTCCGGCCATGCTCGTGGGCGTGCCCGGGGAGGCGACATTTTCAAACTATCGTGAGGCTCGTTATCATTTGTGGGAGGATACGATTTTGCCCCTTTTGGAATCCATAAAAACAGAGCTGAATCGATGGCTTGTGCCTTGTTTTGCATCGCAAGGGAAATTGGAATTGACCTATGACACGGATTCGATTTCAGCACTGACTCCCAGACGTGAGGGGCACTGGAATAAAATTGCACAAGCGAATTTTTTGACAATTAATGAAAAACGTCAAGCGGTTGGGTACGCGCCTATTGAGGGTGGAGATCGGGTTTAGTCCACGTTAATAATCTCTGGGTAATTGTAGATGGCTTGGGGGCCGTGACATTTAGGATGGCAACAGAAATTCAAGACCTTGTAATGCCGGTTTATAGCAGAATAACCAAAAAGAGATGGTGTGATGAGAAGCAATGAAATGGTTAGAAAATATTTCATATGATTCTCCCTAAAAATACTGAGTAAATTAGTACTCAGTATTAATATGACATAATAAGTATAATATATCGTTAATTTTGGGGATGAGGAGCTTCGGTTGCAGGTGATGCTAGGGGTTTGAAAGGACAAATATAGAGATTATGTTGTGTGTCATAAAATGGTTTTTGTTCCTTATCACATCGAAAGGCCGTGCCTTCGGGCAGCGGAGCCCCTAAGGTTAATTTTTTGAGTTCTGAGAGATTTGGTATACACTCGCATGAGTCTCCAGCGGGGCAAGTCGAACAAGGGCATGGAGCTCCATTTGAGCATTTTGCAGATGTGTTATTAGGGCAACTCGTGCACGTAAGTGCAGCACTGACAGGAAGGGAAAAACTCAGTACCAGAAGTGAAAGTGCAAAAAAGAATTTCATGAGAGAGCGCTCCTTGTGAATTATTATTGTGGGTTTGTGGTCTTAGGTGAAGGTGGGGTTACAGGTTGAGGTATGAGCTTTTGGCATTCGAAGATATTTTGTTTATCTTCCAGTAGAGAGGGGGCTTTGCCGCCTTCACATTGGTAGAGCTGGCCCGATTTAAGAATCGTAAGAATGTTCTCGTTATTGGGAATGCAAGCACATCCTGTGGGGCATGATTGTCCTAGGCAGTTGCCTTGGCATTTTAGATCACAGGTGGAGCCTATTGCACACTTGTTGGGACACGTGTCTATGACTGATGGCAAACTCGTGAGGGATCCCATAAGACTTAAACAAAAAGCTGAAATCAAGAGGGGCACCTTCATGATAAAATCTCCAATATTTTAAGGAATTTATAAAAATGTATCATAAAATTCAGGGAAAAGAAAATATTTCTGCCGCAATGTCTGCGGGAAAATTGTCAGAAACGGGCTTTATTTCAGGCTATGCCAGTGTGTTTGGTGTGTTGGATGGACACCGCGATCAAGTGGAGCGGGGCGCTTTTGACAAGACTTTACGCTCTTGGAAGTTGATGGGGCGCGCGCCTAAAATGCTGTGGCAGCACTCGCCCCTCAAACCTATTGGCGTTTGGACAAGGCTGTGCGAGGACGCTCGCGGACTTTATGTGGAGGGGCAGTTGCTCTTGAATGTTCAACAGGGGCGTGAGGCGTATGAGCTTATCAAGCATGGGGCTTTGGAAGGGTTGTCTATTGGATTTCGGACGATTGCGGCCAGTATTGATCAGGGACGAAAAATCAGAGTTTTGAAGGATATTGATCTTTTGGAAGTGTCCCTTGTCACGTTTGCCTCGAATACGGCGGCCAGAGTGGGAATATACTGAACCTTTAGTCTCAGGCTTTGTAGAACGGTATAGCCGCTTTTGTCGCCCTGAACTCATTTCAGGGTTTAATGAGATGCTGAAATAAATTCAGGATGAAATTGAAATTTAGTAAGGAAAAATAATGCCTTATTGAGTGCCTCGGAAATAACTTCCGAGGTTTTTTTATAACCAAATATGAGGAAAGAATGCACGATTATGATATTGCAACAACTTTGGATGATCTTGGACGGACATTTCAAGAATTTAAATCAACGCAGCAAGAGCGTTTGGAGAATCTTGAAAAAAAGACTGGAGAAGATCCACTTCTGGTTCAAAAATTGGACCGAATGAGTACAGCAATCGATCAAGCAGAAGTCCGCTTGAAACAGTTGGAAGTGGCGCGCTTAAGGCCGCAGTCTATGATGAGTGAAAATCCTGAAATGCGAGGACATAAATCTGCCTTTTTGAATTATGTGAGACAGGGGGTAGATCAAGATCTTCATGCCTATGAGGTTAAGGCTTTGTCGAGCCAAACGGGGAAAGAAGGCGGATTTTTAATTCCTTCAGGTCTTTCGGATACCTTGCAAGCGGTTTTGGATTCAACGTCTGTCATGCGTCAAATCGCCAACGTCAGAGAGATTGCAAACGATGCGCTGGAGCTTTTATTCGATAAAGATATGGCGGATGCGGGGTGGGCGCTTGAGACGGCTGCGCGTGATGAAACAAAAACGCCTGAATTCATAAAGATCAAAATACCCGTTCATGAGATGTATGCACGGCCACGTGCGACGCAAAAGCTTTTGGACGATGCGACTTTAAATATTGAGGAATGGCTTTCGGAAAAGATTGCTCAAAAAATGGCAGCAATGGAAAATACGGCCTTTATTTCAGGGGATGGTTCTGGAAAGCCCAAGGGTATTTTGGCTTACGATACGGCACTTAAAGGCGACTGGGCGTGGGGAAAATTTGAGCATGTCCTTTCGGGGAAAGATGGTGCTTTTGGAGATCAGGGCGTGGATACGCTTTATGATGTAATGCAGGCACTGAAACCCCAATATATTCCAGGCGCTTGCTGGTTAATGTCAAGATCTGCCCAAGCGTCATTGCGGAAATTGAGGGATGCCAATGACAACCGACATGTCTGGCAGCCAGCACTTGTAGAAGGGGCGAATCCTACCCTTTTGGGATCTCCCGTTTATGTGTCGGATGATATGCCCGCATTGGTGGGAGGAACGGAAAGTATTTCTCTTGCCTTTGGGAACTTTAAGGAGGCTTATCAAATTGTGGACCGTCAAGGTATTCACGTATTGCGAGACCCTTACAGCTCTAAACCCTATGTAGAGTTTTACACGACACGTAGGGTTGGCGGTGAAGCCGTCAATTTTGAGGCTTTAAAACTTATTAAGTTTAAAGCGTAAACTCAAAATCGGAGGGGGTTTTAGGCCCCTTCCGATTACCATCCATAATACCAAGGACGCACAGGGCAGCGATAGGGCATACAATTTTTTTCTGCAGGTTGACTGCTGTAGTTGTATCCCTTGCGATCGCTATCACCACGACCACGGGCTTGTGCATCTGAAGTGAAAACAGCTCCTGCGGCTGACAAAGCAAATGCAGATATAATTAATGTGCTGAAAAATTTAGACATAACCATTCTCCTATTAATACAAATTTTCAAATCAAAAACACCACTACTCATGCTTTTATTATGACCCAAAATTCGTAAATAAATCATTAATTTTTTATAAGGAATCAGCAAAATGATGGCAATTTTATCACGGGAGAAAAACCTTCCCGTCACGGTGGAGGAGGTGCAAACATTTTTACGGCTTTCGGATACGCAAGATGTTTCATTGTTGGAAAACTTGATCAGATCCGCCGTTGAGGAAGTCGAAACGTTTACGGGGCTTCTTTTACAAAAATGCACGAGTCAGCTTGTGTGTGATCTTAAATCGCGAAAGCCGGAGGGGCTTGTCCAAGCTCAAGGCGCTGAGATTGTGATTCGCATTCCCCATATCCCTTTTTTGAAAATGTTGAGCGTGAAAGTTGGGGAGCAAGAGATGTCCAAATATCGAATTCAAGTCTCGCATCAAGATGTGGCTCTGTGTCAGATGAGTGTGGAGGAAGGGCGAACGCTGAGCTTGACTTATGATGCTGGCTTTGGCGGCGAGATCCTTATCCCTGAAGCCTTGAAACTGGCCGTCCTTGAGATTGTAGCGTTTCGTTATGAACATCGCGGTGAGGGGCGAGGAGAGGTGCCTGGAATGACTACGTTCTTGCGTCCTTATCGTATTTTGCATCTTTAGGAGGGGTTCATGAAAATTCGTATTGGTGATTTAAAAGAGCGTATCTCCTTTTTGATTAAGAAAAAGGCGAGTGATAACAAGGGCGGCTGGATTGAATCCATTGAGGAAACAGTGCCCGTATGGGCCAATATCGTGCCCATTGTGGGACGTGACGGTTATCATCCTGATGATTTGGGAGGAGGCCTGGCATCGGGTGTGGGGTATTTGAAACAACCTTCGCGGGCCCGTTATCGTGTGACGGTTAGACGAGATATTGCAGTTCCCAATGGGGGCGATGTGATTTGGTCATTGGGTGTGATGAAAAAGCGATTCACGATGGCGTCCAGGCCTTATCTTATTTTGGATAAGCAATTTCAAGGTTTTGTTATGGTGGAAATGGGAGATGAATCATGATTGATATTTTAGGAGAGATGTGCCAAAAATTGGGCAAATCTGAGGATTTTAAAGCACTTTCAGGTGTCTTTACCCATGTTCCCTCTGAAACGCCTTATCCCTACATGACTCTTGAAAAAACAAAGAGTGAGGAAAGTTTTTCGTCTCATCGCTCAAACGTTGTACTCAAAGTTTGGAGTCGGTATCGGGGCGATGCGGAAGTTTCCCTTTATGAAAAGAAACTCAAAGAGACTCTGGAGATGGCAGAGTGGATTTCAGGGGCGTGCCTTAAAATTGAAGCTTCTCAAGTGAAAATTTTAAATGATGGTTTGACGCGCGTTTTGGAGATGAGGCTTGAAATATGGATCAGGGGAATTTAAATGGAAACAGAATTAACTCTTGAGATTCTGGGCTCACATAAGGGCTTTCCGCCTTTTTCTGCTCGTGGGTGTGTGCAAACGTTGGAGCCTATTCCTCAAGGGGAACTCCACCGCACCGTCAATGGTGATCTAGTATTGGTAGGGGGCTATCGTGAGACAAAATATCGCTCGAAAATAACGTGTAAAGATAAGCAGGGGATTGCATTGGGTGGAGTTATTATTGGTGCACCTGTTCGTGTGGGTTGTATCCAGCGCTTGGTAGAATCTGTTGAAGCAAAAAAAGATAAATACCTTTTAAAATATAACCCAGTGGAAGGGTCTATTTATTTCATTTCTGAATCAGGAATGCGGATTCAACTTGAAGGAGGGCGCGAGATAGCTTTATCCTTAGATCATGGCGTGGGATATTTAAGCTATCGTCCTACGATTGAAATGCGGATTACGTCTTATAAACTCGAGACCGATGAGTGGGGTATGACCGTTGGGTGGGCACTTGACTGTGAAGAGATTTAGGGGTTAAAAAGTTCAATTCAATATATATAAATTTTACATTTAATTGAAATTGGAGTTATGATGTTACGCTATTATTTCCCCCTTTTGATTTTTTTTATGAATTTGTATTTTAATGTCTCTGCGATGCAGAAAGATGATGATGGATGTGATGAGAATCAAAATTCTTCATCCACGCCCATTAAAGACTCAAAGGAAGAGAAGAAAGACCCAAAAAAGAAAGAAGAGAAAGAGAAGTCAGTTCTTACAAAAATGGAACCAGCCGATGAAAATGACACTCTTGTATTACAGAGTAATTTGGAAAATACTAACAGTATAGTAGAAAATCTTAATTTTAAAAATTTTCTTTTTTATGACTTAACTACTTTGACAGAGGATTCTGATGAGGACTCTCAATATGATGAAGACTCTGGCACGTCTGGCCCTGAGTCGACCTCCTATGATAGTTCCGGCAGTGACGATTAATACTATTTCGAAAAAATAGTTAACGTAATAAAAGCAGGATGATGATTGCCTAAACACCTACCTCGGCGGTTAACTTTTCCGCTTTGCGGGCTTTAAGGTGCTTGTGGGTCTCAATGTAAGCAATGTAGAACGTGGCGGGTACGATAATGGCCGCCCCCATGAGAGTGTTTATGGTAGGAAGCTCGTTGAAAATCACAAATCCAAAAGCTGCGGAAACCATCAGCTCAGAATAACGGAAAGGCTGAAGTGCGGAGACTTCGGTGGCTGCAAAGGCTTTTAAGAGGCAGAAGAGAATGAGATTTGAACCCACCCCCAAAAGAGCCAAGAAGAAGAGCTCAGAAAACTCAGGGGCGACCCAGATATAATACGTCGGGATGGCGTCCAAAATGGAGGTTCCCAATGCGGAGTAAAAAAGCATGGGGAGCATGCCTTCGTTTCCAGTCACAAGCTTTTTGTTGATGATATCAAGAGATGCAAACATGATGGTTGAACCTACGAGCAAAAGTGCCATGGGGTTGAGCGTCCCGCCATCAGGATGAAGGCTGATAAAAATTCCAATGAAGCCCAAAAAAGTCGCAATCCAACGGTGAATACCAACGTGCTCCTTTAAGAAGATTTTGGCCAAAGGCAAAATGAAAAACGGTGTTGTGAAGCTAATAGTAGTCGCCAGAGTGAGGGGCAACTGTGCCAATCCATAGCACCAAGGAGCAATTGCCATAAAAAGAAGTAATGCGCGGATCATGTGGGCTTTGGGATGTTTGGTTTTAAAGGCGACAGACCCTAATGTCATCATGAAGGGAAGAAGGACAAGCGCCCCAAATAAGAAACGGAAAAAAGCAACTTCTGCGCCAGGTAAGCGGGATCCTGCAAGTTTGGTGAGGATGTCGTTCATATTGCTGACAACACAAGACATAATCATCCAGAAAATACCTTGAAAATAACCTTTTTCGGTAAACCAACTGAGCACGGAAAGATATCCACTTCTTAAATACTATACAAGACGCACCTTCATAACGAAGTTGTGTGATGAAAGTCAAGATTATTCGGAAGGCAGTAAAAGATGAAAATTTATTTTGCAGGGGCGGCTTTGAGTGAGGCGTTTGATGAAAAAAAACATGCACGGTACGATTTTGCGGTCTTCGCACTTTCTATTTCACAAAAGGAAAATGAGGTGGCACGTGCGGAAATCAAAATGGAAAACGAGCCAGGGAAGCTTGAACATCTTAAAAAATATGAGAAATTCTTTATTTCCTGGGAAAGTCAGGGAAAAAGTGAGCTTATTTTTACAGGGATTCCTTCAAGAGGTAATCAGACATGTGAAGGTTACTTTTGTGTATTTGAGCTTTATGCCGCCCCCCCTCATCTAGAAGAGGACGTAAAGGCATTTTTAGAGCGACAAAAGAAAGCCCCATATTGGGATCCTTTGTTTGTTCCCCCTGAAAAACGTGGAAAATCTTTGGAAGTTCAAGACACGCTTCTTGAGAGCCTTTATGTGGATCGCAAATCTTGGGAGTTAAAGCGTTCATCTTTTTTTAAAGGGTCGCAAAAAATTGATTTAAAGGGAAACTTTTTGAGAGAAAGTTTTATCAATTATGTTGTGCAGACGCCTTTGCGGGCTGTCACTGTGAAGCTTAAAGCCGAATGGATGCAAGATCAGGAAGGGTACGTGGATATTGCCCGTGTCATTGCGCGAAAATTTCCAGGATTTCAAATTAATAGCTTCTCAAGTATTGGAATTGAAGCCAACTGGCCGAAACAAGGGCAAAAAGTGGGTCGCTCAGGGTATGAAGTTATCAAATCGCGCTTTGATAGAATTAAGCCGAATGCCCATGAGCCTATTCCTTTTTCCCCGCCTCTTAAAGCGCACTTAGGTATTGAGAAATACTATGTGCGACGCCATTGGTATGACGCAAAGCTTTATCTGAGATGGCAGTATCGTCAAAAGCGGCGTGAGACGTTGTTATTTACGCTTCAGCATGAATTTCAAAAAGGGGCCTCTTTGGATGGTGAGGTGAAGGAAATTTCTATTTCCCTTCAAAATATCAATCCAGAGCCACGGTCTTACCGTTGGATTCCAAAGGCTTATTATCGTGAAGGAATGCTCGTGACTCTGGGGGCTTATACGTATGTCGCCAAAGACGATCACAAATCGTCATATATATTTGAGGAGGATCGTGCTCATTGGAAGCTCAAATCCGACTCGGCTCTGGGACGAGAGGAGCGCGTTGATGAGACGTTTTTTCTAAGCCCTCGTGGTCGGCAAGCCTTTGAACATGGGTTGACTCTTGCTCAGTCACGAGTTACGCAGTTTGCAGCAAAAGGGTGGGAATCTAAGCGAAAGACATGAGTTTTGTTATTTCTCTAGAGATATCATGCTTAATAACATCCCACTGCTGCTGATAAAAAGAGAAGCCTCCAGCAAGTCGTCTTTTAAATCTTTGAATCCAAGCCGAAATGGCAAGAAATATATGATTTCTTTGGGCTCGTCCCGTGCGAGACTGACAGCGTTCAAGACCGCATGTTTGCTTTAATTCCCGATGATAAACTTCGATTTTCCAACGCGATTTCATGACCAGTTCAATATGATCACGAGAGGGATTATCCCTATTGGTTCCGATATAATCCGTGCGACCGTTTTTGGCAACAAACCGGAAAACAGTAATCCATCCATATCCGCGTAAGTGAACTTTCAGTCCTTCATCTGGAATGTCCAGCTTTTCAAGAGTTTCTCCACGATTCACTTTCCTGTTTTTCTTCAACCCCATCACCCATGTCCAGCCTATGGATTCAATGGCCTTCAGATTATTCAAGCTCGAGTACCAAGCGTCTGCAACCACGTCATCCGGATTTATCCCTCTGTCTTGAGCCAGCTTTAACATTTCCCTGAAATGGTCATTCTTGCTTTTGCCATCGCTGGCTTTATCATAAATACGATAATCAACAGGAATAGAGTCATGACTCCTCAGGCCATGCCATACCAAATTGACAAGACCTATCCCCGCAATAACATCATGGGCATTCCCAGAATACTGATAATGCACAAGCTCTATCTTCTCGCTCCGATTTTTATCCAAAATTGTATCGTCACATACTAAAAAACAAGGTTCTTTCTTGTTAATAAGAGATTGAGTAAGATTCCACACTCCGCTCGGACGCAATGCACTAGAACTCAACCATCGATTGACGCTGTCATGCGACAATGGAATCGGTGACACCTCCGAAAGTGCCAACCCTGAATAGCGCACACTGCTGGCTTGTAAAAATGAACGATAAAGTGATTTTGTGCATTTGTGTCGAGACATCATTTCTTCTCATTTAATAAATATTCCCTCTCACCTTATCTCTTCTCTCTTCTCCTGCAAACTGCGTAACTCGTGTCAGTATCATCTCGCTAAAAGCGCGAGATCCAGTGAAATAAAAGTGACTGGCTCTTGGGAGGACCTTCTCTCTGTCACAACGGACCACACAGTGCGACTTGAGGATCCTCGGATTCCGGGCGGACAAGCCCAAGGCAAAGTGGTCCATTACCGAATCTATGCCGAGGGGGAGGGGGGAAGACGCGCTGTTGAGATCACGATTGCCCACACCCTCGGTATAGCCCCCAAAACGAAAGTTCAGCTTCAAGAAAAGTATGCTCCTCATTTTGCTCTTGATGGCTATTGTGAGGAAGATTATTTGACAAAGTCAGGACTTTTAAGAGCGGCACCTTCTGGGATTGCTTATTATGATTTTGGAGGTCAATGTCCACGAGAGGGACTTTTGAATTGGCGACGGCTTCATTCAGTTCGTATGGTGAAATCTGTGGCTGTCAAAAATGGACCGATTGAGCAATTGAAAGCCCTTGTTACGGCTCAAGGACAATTCAAAGAGGTTTTGAAGGACAAGCAAACACAAGTACAAGTCCAGCTTTATGACTTAAGGACAAAACCGTGTCTTGATCATAAAATTGAGGTGACCCTGGCAGGTGGATGGTCAGCTCCGGTATGGGGTTGAGATGGGCCCCGGATCACGTGACCTTGAAAGCTCAAGATAAACCTTGATTTTCGATCATTGTCTGGGATGACGTAATTGTGGAAACAGTTTGCTCCACATCGTTACTCTGAAATTAATTAGAAAACTTAACTTTATTAATTAATTTTTAATAAAATTTATATTATAATCAAATCATAACAAATAGGGAGATTGAAAATGAAAATTATATCAATATTATTTTTCACAGTGTTTTGTGCTGGATCAGCACAGGCTCTCACTCATACAATGATTAATTGGCCCTACTGTATAGGTGAACATTGTCCTCCTCCTCATGCTATGCAGGTGGTTCCCCATGATAAGGTACAAAACATGATGCATTATCGAGCGCCTATAAATCATCACTAAGTAATCACTAATTATATTAAAAAGCCTCGAGGCGCTTCTTTAGCCTCGGGGTTTTTTGTTGGCATCTCAAGAGAGTTTTGACCAAAACTGCAGCGTAATGAAATAAATTTTGACGAAATATATTTGGATTCCTCCCTCATATACAATTCTAAACAAAATAAATGGAAATATAAATGAAATGGTTCATTCGCAATGACTTGCCTCAAAATTGGCCAGGCCATCAGCTCCCTGATCTTTTGGATTTAAATGAAGAGGAGGGGCTGATCGATATGACTTCTGATCAAGAAAGTGAGATCGAAATCCTTTCTGAAAATGATCTTTTTCCTGAAAAAATTGTTTTGCGTCTCAAAATTGCGCCCGTGCCTTACGAGAGCTTTCAAATCATGGGAATGAGCTATTTAGGTAATGATTATGGAAAGATCTCAATTTATGAAAAGACTAGGGTTAAGGCGATTGCAGGTGTGAAAATAAGTTCTGATAAAGCGCTTTTTCAAGGAATTGATCTTGTTGAGACGGGGAGAGGATGGTTTGAAACACAAGGAAAACGAGTGGACTTTACCCCCTTTTCAGAAGTGCAGTTTGTGATGGAACGGGACACACAAGCCCCACTTTTTCGGAAATTATTTGGTGTGGTTCGAAACGATTTAAAGATTTCACATGACCCACAAAAACGCTTTTTAATTCCTTTTGGGGGGCTTTTTTATCCTGGGATTTTGCCTGAAGAGGCACAACAAGTGTATTGCGAAGTTTTGAAAAAACAAGATCAAACCTTTGATCTGGGGTTTACATCTTCAAGCCTTTGGCGGGAGCGTGGAATTTTGCCGCCCCAGCCAGGTGATTATGAAGGAAAAGAGATTCAATTTGAAGGAGATCTTGAGGATCACCTGAGCTTGGGCGCGGCTTTAGTGGCTGGCTCTGCGCAATTTTTAGTGCGGTTGAAGTCTATCCCTGAGACGAAGGTTTATGCCTCACAGAGTTATCGCATCCCGGGCGGGCACCCGGAGTTGATTGAGGTCACGTTTGTACCCAAATAGTAAGGAGAAACCATGGGACTTATATTGAGAAAAAACAAAGGAATGCCGCTGACTTCAGATGAGGTGGATGGGAACTTTCAAGAGCTTTTAGAGCGAATTGTCGCGTTAGAAGAAACACCTCTCAAAGGAGAAGGATTGAGCCAAGTCGTTGAAGATCAAGGCGAGATTCGCTTTATAGGCTCTTATGGGAATAACTTTGGTGCATTTAAACTGCCAAATTCCACATTTTTTTTGAAGGTCTACAAAGGGACTTTGCCGGGAGTGGCCAAGACGGGTCAACTTGCAATCTATCAAGATGAGAAAAACTTTATACTTGTATTTTATGAAGGAACAGCTTGGCGACAAGTCTATAACGGAGAGGTTATTTTATGCAAATAGTGACTGAAAAAGATATCGATATTTTAGCACGCACTATTTATGGCGAGGCTCGGTGTGAATACAACCATCCGCAAGGTGGGCTGGGATCTTTGATTGCAGTAGGAAATGTGGTGATGAACCGTCTGAACGCCAAACGCCGCTTTGGGAATAGCATTGAGGATGTGTGTCTCAAGCCTTTTCAATTCTCGTGCTGGAACGCCAAAGATCCCATGCGGAAAGTCATTACGGGGGAGGGTATTGAAAAAGATATTGTCTTTAAAATTTGCCAAGAGGTGGCCAGTGCGGTGGCCAATCAAGCATGGCCAGACTTTACACGGGATAGCAATCATTACCATGCTTATTATTGCAAACCCGATTGGGCGGATCCCAGAAAGCTTCAGGTCCGCTTGGGTCGTCATTACTTTTACAAATTAGGGTGAGTTTATGAGTTTTCCTGTTGTTCCTTTAGCGTTGGCCCTGGCTGAGTTTGCGCCCTTAGTTGCTCGGTGGGTGGGTGGTGAAAAATCAGAAAAAGTAGCCCAAAAGATTGTCGATACCGCCAAACGCCTGACTGGTGAGGACGATCCTGCCAAGATTCTTCAGGCGATGAAGGCCGACCCTAAACTGGTTGCCGAATTTCAGCATGCCGTTTTGAAAATGGAACATGAGCGGGAGATGGCGATTTATGAGGATCGCAAAAACGCACGTGCACGGGATATGGTTTTTATTCAATCACAAAAACATAATATTCGCGCTGATGTGATGGTGATATCTGCAGCCATGGGTTTGATCAGTTGTCTTTTAACTATCACTTTGTATTCAGGATCCCTTCCTGGCGAAGCGGTTGGAATTATCTCAACTATTGCAGGTATTTTCGGCTCGTGCCTTAAAGATGCCTATGCCTTTGAGTTTGGATCTTCCCGTGGCAGTAAACTCAAAGATATTCAATTGGCTGAAGCGACGTTGAGGGAGAAATGAGAGATTGCTTTTCACTCAATTCAGCCTTACCCTACTTAGGAAATGGCTGAATATAAAAACGGGGGAAGACATCATGAAATATCAAAAGACTAAAAGCCCTTTAGCATTCTGCGTAACTGGACTAGGGGTAGCGATTACGATCCTTACTTTCAATAATGATCTTTTTGCTGATTTGGTGTTTTCTGCTGTTAATTATACTGGAAAAGATGTGATGTTGCAGGTCCATCAAGGGCTTCCAACTCTTAGAAGCTCGGACTGGAACACCATATCAAGTGATCGAAAAACAAACGAATTTTATAAGGCTCATGGAATTCTTTTGTTTAATAAATGGAAGGCTGATGTCCACACAATGGATGGAAGTCAATCTTGTACAATTGATGGTATTGAAGGCTTTGGCGGTGATGAAAACAATAATTATGTTTCATTTTCGATTACATCTGATGGAGGGAAGTTAAATCTTGTTAATAATGAACCGGGAGGAAACTCTTGTGTTTCTATTTCTCAACCCAAAACACATATCCATTATGAAAAAAAACAGCCAGTTTCGACTGAAAAGAAGTGATGATAAGGTTGCCGATGTAATGGCATATTACTTTCTTTGTTATAAAATGAAGTCAACCTCGCAGCGCGGGTGGAATCATGAAAATGCCAAGTTTTTTCCTGGCGTGTTAGCATAAATTTTGCATTCGCTATAGCTTGTGAAATTCCCACCTGAAACAGTTTGTTCAGTACATAAAAAAACCACCCGAAAAAATAGGTGGGTTTTTAAATCTGAGAACCTCAAATATTAAGCAATAGTTTCTTTGAGGACTTTACCAACACTGAACTTAGGAAAGAAGAAAATAAACCACGGCACTGAGGAGCGCCGTGGTTAAAAAGCAAGCTTACTTCAGATAATCTTCGTAGGTTACTTGTTGAATAATGTCTGCCACCCTATAGCCTTCCAGGTCGTTCAAAGCTATACCAGGGTTCTTAGAAACAAGATTTTCTTTCTCTTCTTTTGTTAAAAGACGTCCCTTTTCTTCACCAGTGCAGAAGATAGCCTTAAAATAGCTTTTTCCTGGTTCAAGAACAATTTTACTGTAAGGCAAAGAAATTCTTGTATTGACGGATTCTTTTTTTGATTCTCCCTTTTTCACAACATAATTACTGTTGGAACAAGAATTAACGTTTGGCTCAGAGAGAAGGCGAAAACGAATGCAATCAATTTTTATAGTTTTTACTGCATCGTCAAAGGACTTATTGCTCATGTTCTGAAATGCTACTAAAAAGTCACTTTTACGAAGCAAATGGAGCTGACTATTTTGACTTGAGATGTTAGGAAATTCCTCTTTCGCATACTGATTTTGAAATGAAACCTTGTCGAATCCTATTGAATCTCCGTAATGAAATTCCACGGATAATTTGACATTATTTTGCCCCATATTATCCTGAAGGACGAGCAGAATCGGATTTCGCAAATGAGAAATCCAGAATGTTCTCAGGGGCTGTTGTAATGTTTTTGAAATCTCAGCAAACCCATTCCCCGTTTTTGAGAGAATTTGCCAAACCTTATCGCAGTTATAAATTGTGTTTTTAAACTTTTTTGCCGTCAGTGCCAGGCTAAGAATGTCTTTTGTAGCCTCATGAGAATCGGGATTTTGTGCAAGAAAAATGGCAACTCCTTGAATGAGCTCTGTTGGAAGATCGTCCAAAGAAGTTTTTTTTACAGGAGCAGCGGTGCTTATTGCTGTATCAGGTGCTTTATTTGAATCTTCCATCATTGCTTGAGCGGACGAAAAAGATAGTGAAGCCAAAAAAGCAAGGCTCAAAGTCAGATTTTTGTTTAACATCATAGTACTCCAAAAAAACAATTATTAAAAAACCAGGAATTCAATCTCCCTTAAATTTATATATTTATTATTTTTAATAATGCAACATTTTTTTGTCCTGATTCAAATTAAATGAAAATCAAGAGGTAGAGGAGTTCTAAACTTGTTTCCCCTCTTGATTCTGCCAACACAGTTGAAACAAAAAGACCCACCTGAAGTACAGGTGGGTCTTTTTTTGGAAAATCTCAATATTAAGCAATAGCTTCTTTGAGACCTTTACCAGCGCGGAACTTTGGAAGTTTGCTGGCTTTGATTTTGATTTTTTCGCCCGTACGTGGGTTACGTCCTTCACCAGCAGCACGTTGTGTGACTGTGAATGTACCAAAACCAACAAGACGAACTTCTTTGTTGGATTTTAAGGAAGTTGTTACAGCCTTGATAAAGCCATCAACGGCTTTTGCTGCGTCAACTTTTGTAATTCCTGCATATTCAGCCACGGAGGCCACTAAATCGTTCTTGTTCACTGCTCACACCCTTCGTTAGTGGTTAATAGATATTTTTTACTTCATAGCGTCCTAAAAATCCAAGACAATTTAGTAAAGACTATCAAAAAAACACACTTCCGTCAATCAAATGAAACAAATAAAAAAGCGAAAAAAAACATTAAGTTAAAAAAATATTTTTTAATGTGCTTTTATTTCTTCCTGCATTTCTGCGGTTTTTGATGCATTTATAGGCAATGATTCTTCCCAAGAAATTGGATTTAAGGGACGAGTCAAAGCATGCAATAACACCTCATCCACAGAGTCTACTGGAACAACCGTCATGCCGGTTTTCACATTGTCTGGAATTTCAGAAAGGTCTTTTTCATTTTCTCGGGGAATCAAAACAGTTTTAATTCCGCCGCGTAATGCTGCTAGAAGTTTTTCCTTAAGACCGCCAATGGCCAAAACACGACCTCTTAATGTGATTTCACCGGTCATAGCGACTTCGCGATGAACAGGAATGCCTGTTAAAACGGACACAATAGAGGTGCACATTGCAACTCCTGCAGAAGGACCGTCTTTGGGCGTGGCTCCTTCGGGAACGTGGACGTGGATGTCGTGTTTTTCAAACGTATTGGGGTTAATCCCATAAAGAGCTGCACGAGATTTCACAAAGCTGGCCGCGGCTTGAACGGACTCTTGCATGACTTCCCCAAGCTTTCCTGTTATTTGCATTTTTCCTTTTCCAGGAAGCATGAGGGCTTCAATGGAGAGAAGTTCACCCCCTACTTCCGTCCAGGCCAATCCCGTGGTTACGCCCACCGCATCTTTTTCAAGAGCTTCGCCATAGTGAAAGCGCGGAACCCCTGCATAATCTTTCAAATTTTCATGGGTAATGGTGAGTGATTTTTCTTTTTTAGATGCAAGTTTTCGTACAACTTTTCGACAAATATTATTAATTTCTCGCTCAAGACTACGAACCCCGGCTTCCCGTGTATAAAGACGAATAAGATCACGAATGGCCGAGTCCTCAATCACAATTTCTTTGGACTTCAGATTATGATGTATCATTTGCTTAGGGATGAGGTGGCTCTTTGAAATCTCTAACTTTTCATCTTCGGTATATCCAGAAAGACGAATGATTTCCATACGGTCAAGCAAAGGTTGAGGCATATCCAACGTATTAGCCGTTGTGATAAATAAAACATCGGAAAGATCATAATCAATTTCCAGATAGTGATCATTAAATGTATTGTTTTGCTCGGGATCCAAAACCTCAAGAAGGGCAGAGGAGGGGTCTCCCCGCCAATCACTGGACATTTTGTCGATTTCATCAAGAAGGAAAAGCGGATTGCTTTTTTTGGCTTTCTTCATGCCTTGGATGATTTTTCCAGGCATAGAGCCAATATAGGTTCTTCTGTGTCCACGAATCTCAGCTTCATCGCGCACGCCACCTAAAGACATGCGCACATACTGGCGACCTGTGGCCCGCGCAATGGATTTTCCAAGGGATGTTTTTCCAACACCTGGGGGGCCCACAAGACAAATAATTGGCCCCTTAATTTTGCCTACACGGTTTTGAACAGCCAAATATTCAATGATGCGTTCTTTGACTTTTTGAAGGCCGTAATGATCTTCATTCAAGATTTTTTCGGCTTCTTCTAAATCCTTCTTAATGCGGCTTCGCTCTTCCCAAGGAATGTCCAAAAGCCAATCGAGGTAATTTCGAACGACGGTGGCTTCGGCTGACATTGGGCTCATTTGACGAAGCTTTTTAACTTCTGATTCCGCACGTTCATTTGCCTGTTTGGAGAGTTTTGTTGTCTTGATCCGATGCTCGATTTCACCGACCTCATCACGACCTTCTTCATTTTCGCCAAGTTCTTTTTGGATGGCTTTGAGTTGCTCGTTTAAATAATACTCACGTTGTGTTTTTTCCATTTGGCGTTTGACGCGGCTGCGGATGCGTTTTTCTGCTTGCATCACGCCAATTTCGCCTTCCATAAAATTGGCGAGGGTATCAAGACGTTTTGCAACGTCTGTCATTTCAAGGAGTTTTTGTTTTTCATCGAGCTTCACGCCAAGGTGCGCTGCAATAATATCTGAGAGTTTTCCAGCATCATCAATTTGAGAAATGGTTGTGATCAGGTCTGCAGGATATTTTTTATTAAGTTTTGTGTATTGATCAAACTGGGAAATGATCGTGCGGGATAAGGCTTCAAGCTCTTGGGCGCTTTCAAAATGATCAATAAGCGGGAGAGCTTCCCCTTCAAAAAAGGTTCCATTATCTTGAATGGACTCGACTTTAACGCGTTGCGTTCCTTCGATTAAAACTTTGACTGTGCCATCGGGAAGGCGCAACATTTGAAGAATGCGTCCCGTGGTTCCCACGGTATAAAGATCTTTGATTCGAGGGTCATCAAGAGAAGAATTTTTTTGGGTGACCAGCATCACTTCCTTATTGTTTTTGGAAGCGTGATCCAATGCTTTGATGGATTTTTCACGTCCCACAAAGAGCGGGACCACCATGTGTGGAAAGACAACAACATCGCGTAATGCAAGAACTGGATAAGATGTATCTGTCACGTCTTTAATTTTTTTTGCCAAGAGTCACCTAAAAACCATATGGATCATATGAGAGACAGTCTACAGAACTGTCTCTCTGAAATAAAGAGTGAATTCTCGAAATCACCTACTTTTGTGAACTTTTCGCAGTCTTGGCCTCAGGTGTGTAAACGATAAGGGGTTGAGCCTCACCATTCACGACTTCAGCATTGACGACGACTTCCTCCACATTTTCAGATCCTGGAAGATCAAACATGGTGTCGAGCAAAATACCCTCTAAGATTGACCGTAGTCCACGTGCACCGGTTTTCCGCTCAATCGCTTTTTTTGCAACAGCATCCAAAGCATCGTCGGTAAACTTGAGCTCAACGTTTTCCATATTGAAAAGCTTCGCATATTGCTTAATTAAAGCATTCTTGGGTTCGGTTAAAATCTCAACAAGGGCGGCTTCATCTAAATCATCTAAAGTCGCAATGACGGGAAGACGTCCCACAAACTCTGGGATTAGGCCGTATTTCAAGAGATCTTCAGGCTCAAGGCTTTTTAAAACTTCTCCTGTTCGTCTCTCTTCTGTGTTTCTGACATCAGCCCCAAATCCAATGGAGGTGCCACGACCGCGGGAAGAAATAATTTTATCAACCCCTGCAAAAGCACCACCACAAATGAAAAGAATGTTGGTGGTATCCACTTGCAAGAATTCTTGCTGGGGGTGCTTCCGTCCACCTTGAGGGGGAACGCTTGCAACCGTACCTTCCATAATCTTCAAAAGGGCTTGTTGAACACCTTCACCGGAAACATCGCGGGTAATGGAAGGGTTGTCTGATTTCCGTGAGATTTTATCGATCTCATCAATGTAAACAATACCGCGTTGTGCTTTTTCAACGTTATAATCTGCGGCTTGTAAAAGTTTGAGAATAATATTCTCAACGTCTTCACCCACATAGCCGGCTTCTGTTAAAGTTGTTGCATCAGCCATGGTGAAGGGGACATCGATAATTCTGGCAAGAGTTTGAGCCAAAAGGGTTTTACCGCAACCAGTGGGGCCTACTAGCAAGATGTTGGATTTTGCGAGTTCGATGTCACTTGTGCGTGAGAGATTATCGAGGCGTTTATAATGATTATGAACGGCCACTGATAAAATGCGCTTGGCGCGATCTTGGCCAATGACGTAATCATTAAGGACACCAAAAATCTCTTTAGGCGTAGGCGCGCTTCCTCCCGCTGTTTTGATCAGGGGACCTTTGTTTTCTTCGCGGATAATATCTTCGCAAAGATCAACGCATTCATCGCAGATATAGACAGAAGGCCCTGCAATTAGCTTGCGGACTTCTTGCTGGCTTTTTCCACAAAAAGAACAGTAAAGTGCCCCTCTGGGATCCTCAGTTGTATTTTTACTCATCTCAGACCTCTCATCCTAAGGGGGGTATATTTTATAAAGGTTTATAAGTCCCCTTACTTATAGAATCCCATAAAAGGGCAAATAAATGGTTAACGTGATAACTTTTTTATTTCCTATGCAGATTTTTTCAGATTTTCAGGAGCTGGACGGTGAGATACAACTTCGTCAATCAAACCAAACTCTTTTGCGGCCTGTGCGCTTAAGAAGTTATCACGGTCCATGGATTTTTCGATAATTTCCATATTTTGTCCTGTGCGCTCTGCATAAATTTTATTCAAGCGCGAGCGAATGTCCAAAATTTCTCTGGCATGAATTTCGATGTCAGACGCTTGCCCCTGGAATCCGCCCAAAGGTTGGTGAATCATCACGCGAGAATTCGGAAGTGCAAATCGTTTTCCCTTGGCGCCGGCCATCAAAAGAAAGGATCCCATCGATGCTGCTTGACCAAAGCACAAAGTGGAGACATCAGGTTTTATGTATTGCATGGTATCAAAAATCGAAAGACCTGACGTGACAACACCACCCGGGGAGTTGATATACATCGAGATATCTTTGGAAGGGTTTTCAGATTCAAGGAAGAGAAGTTGAGCACACACAAGGCTTGCAACATTGTCGTCAATAGGGCCAATGAGGAAAATAATTCTTTCCTTCAAAAGCCGTGAGTAAATATCAAAAGACCTCTCACCGCGGGCTGTTTGTTCAACAACCATTGGAATTAATGTGTTCATTCTCTCCCCTGACATAACTGATCTCCTTTATTTCTTTGTTTCTTTTTTAGGTTTTTCCGAAGCTTTCGGTTTTGCTTTTTTAACAGAATCATCATTGTCTAATTCTTTTGTGCAAAGTTCAATCACTTCTTTTGTAGGTTTTTTGATTTCCTTCACATCCGCTTTGGAAAGAATGAATTCAATCACTTTATCTTCAAACAAAGGGGCACGCAAAGAGGCCATTGCCCTCTCGTTCTTCGTATAATAATCGAAGACTTGCTTTTCTTGACCGGGATATTGACGGGCTTTTTCCATGACAGCACGTGATAAAGCTTCCCGCGGTACGGTGACATTGTTTTTCCTTCCAATGTCTGCCAAAAGAAGGCCCAAACGTACGCGACGCTCAGCTATATCACGATATTGTTTTTTGAGATCTTCTTCCTTAAGGCCTGAGGCTTCTTCAACAGTCTTATACTCAACTTCATGATTGTGATTGGCGTGTTCATGATGACCACAATCCACATTCAATTCATGCATGAGTTGATGCCAAATTACATCGAATTCCATGTCCACCATCGTAGGGGGGATGTCAAAGGTGTGTGCTTCTGCCAAAGCGTCCAAAACATGGCGTTTTACGCGTTGATACGCCAAGAAAGCAGCTTCTTCGACCAGACGGCCTTCAATGGCTGTTTTAAGTTTATCAAGTGTTTCAAATCCGCGATTTTTTGCCCAATCGTCATTCAGCCCTTTTTCATCCGCTTCTTGAATTTCATGGACTGTAATGGAGAAAGGGATGAGTTTTCCTGCAAACTCTGGGATAGGATGATCCGCGGGAAAGTTATGTTCGATATTAAGCGTCTGACCTTTTTCTGCTCCCACGAGCTTCATCTCAAAGCCACCCATATCATTTTCGTCAACTTTTACAAGTAAGCGCTCGGCTTTTTCCAGTTTGTGAGTTTTGAGATTTTCAGTCTCAATATCCACAATTAAGAAGTCGCCTTTTTTAACTTTGCGATCTTTTTCAATAGCCTTAAGGGGAGGTTGAGCCTCTGATAGCTTTTTCACAGCTTCTTCAATGAGTTCTTTTTCCACTTCGGGAGAAAGCTTCTCAAATTTGAGTCCCTCAATTTTAGCCTCATCAATTTCAGGCAAAATTTCAATTTTAATTTCAAATGCCAAATCTTTTTCAGGTTCAGCAGACTTGATGTCATACTTGGGGGTGATTGCGGGTTGAATCTTGTGTTCGTCCACAATTTTACGGGTAGCATCATTGGCGAAATGCTCAATGGTATCCTCAAAGGCTTTGCCTAGATAATTTTTCTTTAAAATAGGAAGTGGGACCTTCCCAGGACGAAATCCTGCGATTTTGACCTTCTTTCCAATTTCTTTAAGAACCGCATCAATTTTGCCAGAGACTTCTTGAGCCGGCACAATGATGCTGAATTCGCGTTTTAAACCATCTGTCAGTGTTAACTTGATATCCATCTTTCGTCCTTTAGGTATTATGTGATCTGCCAACTTAAAATGACATGAACAGTTTGTATAGAGGCAAATTGGAAAAAAAGAGTTAATTTGGTACGGGTGAAGGGACTCGAACCCCCACGACTTGCGTCACCAGATCCTAAGTCTGGCGTGTCTACCAATTCCACCACACCCGCGTGATATTTTGGTTTCCTAGCATTTTTAAGCGCGAAGTTCAACCTGGATTCTGCTCCCTCTCTTTCTTTTTGAAGAGCTGTATGTCTTTAATCAACGGTTTGATCTTAAAATCAAGTTGAAATCCGTGAACATAGTGAGCTCCTTTATGTGGAGACGCGCAATTTGTTTTGCATTCAAATAAGTTGTCTTGGCAATGATTGATCTGGCCCAGGGGATCTTCAAGTCCCTCAAAACAATTTTGTTTTTGAGAAAAGCATTGGCGTGTACAGTCATCAAGTTCAGCCATAACGGAAGGCAGGGATGACGATAAAGTCCACACAGTCAACAGTACCATGGAAAACATCATAAGCTCATTTTGAATTTTTAAAAACTTAAAGCCCTTCATTTTAAGAGAACCCTTTTTCTAAATCAATCTGAGAAAAAGTTTAAGCAGAATATGTTTAATATTTGCTGAAAATGTGCAGAAATATTTTTTGAGCGGGAAGGGGGCAGCACTGCATTTAAGGGGGAAATACAGCGCGCCCCTAAGGGTTAATTCTTTTCAGATTTTTTTGTCTTCAAACGTTTTTCCAGCATTCCAAAGAGCATTGTTCCATTTTTAAATCGACTTGGAAAAGATTCAATAATTTCAGAAAGGCTTAACCCATCCTCAGATTGAATGTCCAGGAAAGTGGGTTTCTTTTTAATGAGGGTTTCAACCAGCTCCTTGTTGTCATTTGTAAAAAGAAGACATACAAAATAAGGCGTATTTAACTCTGGCTCATTTTTAAGCAATTCATCAATGTGACTGAGGGCAAATTCTTTTCTCAATTCCAGAGGAAGCTCCCACAATGCTGATCCAAAAAAGTCCTTATTTTCACCATGATTTTTAAAAAGCTCAGGGTTGTTGTTTAAGAGTTTTGAAATAAACTCCAATGGTAACTTTGAGAGAAGATCCTCAAAATTGTCTTCATCTAACTTTTTAAGTAGAGTCGTTTGTTGTTGAGGGCTCAGTAAATTTAAAAACGAAACTATTGCTTTATCAGATAAATCAGGGTCTGAATAAAATAGAGAAACTGTGTATGGGCTTTCAATAAAGGCCATTTGGCTGTGGGTAGCAAAATTGACACATGCCTCAAGAAGAGGAATTAATCGTTCGTCTTTCATTAGCAGCCTGAGCGTATTCGAAAATTCCCAATTATTGAAAGCCCCAGGATTCGGAGCTGATTTCAAATGCTTCTCAAATTTGGTTATTGCAGATTCATTAACCTGTTTGGTGAGATCTTCCTTAAGTATCTGGAGTTCAGAGGTCCAGTCATGTGTGGCTTTTTCATAGGGAATGACATACGCATTATAGAAATCAAGTGTATAGTTTTTGAGAATTTCATAAATTTCTGAATTCGTGTACCAAATATAAGAAGGTACTTTATGAAGAAAATTACGCAAGGCCTCCTCACCCTTTTTTGCCATACTCTCAAGCTCTTTTGTCCAGTTTTTTGATTTTTCTTCAAGAAGTCCAAATCTTCCTTCTAAAGGCGTTTTAAATTTTTCCTCTAAATCGGTAAATTCTGCCTCATATTCCGTAATAGACTCAGGCGCATTTGAAATAAGCTCTTTCATTTTCGACTCATCATTTTTTTTCACAACCTCCGTGAACTGTGTTTTCCAGTTTGTCATGATTTCATAGTTTTTATTTGCCTTTGCTTGCAATAGATTTAAAACAGACAAATTTGAAAATCTCTGAGAGAATATGTTTAATAAAATAGAGCTGGGACATTCGTTCACAATTCCGGGAAGTTCCGAAATCTGAGTAATTTTTTTGGCTTTCTCAATCCATTGACGAGATTGAGGTTTTTGCAGCACATTATCGCCATAAAAGTATATGTAGTCCGTTCCAAAAAGTTCTAAAAATTCCTTGTCATAAGCGGAGCCAACGTCACGTTTTGCATTTTGCAGTGCTTGAATCAGAACCGTTATCAACCCGCCCATCATCTGGCCTTCTAGATAGGTTTTTTGAGCCACTTCTAAAAGTGTGAATCCTTTCTTGTTTTTAAGATCGAGCAATCCTTTTATTTTTTTTAACTCATCTGCGACGCTTATGTCATTAATAATACTTTCTGTCGCAAGCAAACTAAAAATAATAGGATCTTGTGTTTGCGGATGAAGTGCACTTAAGTCCACACCATTTTCCAGGAGTTTTTTCAATTGTGAGACGGTCTCATGATACTCTTTAAGGTCGCCATTGCGGACATAATCACTAAACTTCACAAGAAGATCTTGAGGTGTTAGCATTTTTGAATCAAGAATCGATTGAAAGCAATCGGCACTTAGTCCCGATTTTAAAAGAATTTCAAGTGCTTGTTCAAAAAGGTGGGGGGCCTTTTTGACAACTGCGTGTGTCACAGAAAGGTTGTAATCCTCATATGCCGAAGCCTTAATCCAGAACAACTTGATTTTGTCATCAATTTTAGAAATATTATAGTTTTCAATGAAATAAACTAAAGATTTATCTTTGTTATCAGTTAAAAGAGTGCGCACGATTTTGGTAAACTCATGGTCATCTGAAACAAACTTTTGAAGCGGTGCGTTTAAAATTTTTGTAAAGACAAACTCCAGACATTGAGGATTATTGGAGTCCATGGCTGCACGCATTAAGCTTTTCTGATCAATTCCCCCTTTTTGGATGATATCTGGATAAAGCTTAAGATAAGTCTCAACTGCACCCGTATGCCCATGACGAATGAGGTAGAGGAATCCATCAACGGCAAGGGATTCTTGAACTTCTTCACCCGTCAAACCTTTGTAAGCCCACTTGTAAAGTGTTTTTAAGAGAGGATAATCCTGAAAGCTACCTGACAGCACTTTATTTTTTTGAGCAAGCCAATCTGCCAACATCGTGATAGATGTCTGACGCATTTCTTGATCATAAGCCTTTTCTTCTTTTTCAGATAAAGGAAAGCGATTAAATGCTTTAACTTTGACGTTTCCAGGGTTAAGCATGTTTTTAGGATGCAAGAAAAATCGAGCTTCTGGGATAAGATTCCTTTTCCTCTCTTTATCCGTTTCAAAGGATTCTTTTCCAGATTTCTGCTTGAGTCCCTCAGATTGAAGTCCACGCAAAACATGAAGGGGTGAGTTTGTCGTTTGGTCTTTGTCATCTTTAAGATCAAAAGATGCCCCCCCACCGTGAGCTGCATACATATTATCTTCCAAAATGTCTGGATTGATAGAGATAGGAAGCATGACGCTATTTCCAAGCTCTGGATGCTTATGGGCGACAAATTGCTCGAAAATGGATTGGAAATAATCATAAATAGGTTTGGCAAATCCAGCTAAAACCATAGCCTCTTCAAATCGATCATTCAGATTTTGTTCTTCAACGCTGTGATCATTAATGACATATTCAATGGAGGAAGAAGAAGTTCGGGTTGTGGCTAAGCCCGCCAGTAAGACATAGTTCAAACATAAAATCATGGAGGCGCGGTTGTTTGCATAATCCTCATAACCAATTTTTTTCAGAACTTCCGCTATGTTATTGAAGTCTTTAAAATAAATGTCGGTACCGCGGAGTGCTAGTTGCTCATTAAATGCCTTAACACCAATTAATTCGCGCAAATACGTAAATGATTTAAAGAGGTTGTTTAAATTTGCGCTAGCGGCGTGGAAAAAAGTAGGCCATTTTTTATTTTTCTCTTCATAAGCCATCACATCGGCAAACATTTCAAAATCACTTTCCAAGAAATTGATTTTACGTTTGAACTCAACTTTTCCTTTTTGCTCGAATTCTGCACTATTGTAACGTTTGAAATATTCCTTGATATTTGTAAGATCAGCCTCTCGTTTTGAATTTTCGCTTTTTGGGAAATCTTTAGGCTCTTTATAATCTGGGCCCAAAATAATGCGCAAATGAATACGGCTTAAAGTTTCGTCCTGGTTAGGATTCCAGTGAGGGGTGGAAACGTGGGGTATTGTGTTATTATTATTATTTTTTGCAAATCTGTTTGATTTCTTCAGTTCCACCATGGCGGCGCCATGGGCTGCCACCGCTTCTGCAAAAATGTCTTCTTCTTTTTGAGTGTTAAAAGTTACTTTATCTTCATCTACGCGTTTTTCCTTCTCCAATAGACTTTTTTGTCCTTGCGTGCGGCCAAATCCATCTTTTCCAAAAGGGATAGGTGTATATTTTGTAGGTATTCTGGAGTCTAATTTCGGTTTTTGATAGGGCTTGTCAAAATCAAATTCTTTAGAAGTTCCCCACCACTCTTGGGTTGGAAGGTCCCAATGAACTTTAAAATCTGCATGAGCTTTGTCATTAATAAAGTCGATGGCCTCTTCATCTTTTGGATTTTCAATTTCCTCAGACAAAATATAGAGTCGGTTCACAAGAGGTCTGATTCTTTTTTTAAAAGGATTGAGTTTTTTAAAAGTCGTAAGCTCTTTTAAGAAAGCCACGCCACTGTCCGTTGATAGCGTCTCAAACAAAGGTTCATAGATAAAGATGGGGTTTTCTTCATTCCCTAAATTTCGGTTTTCTTCTTGAACTGCTTCTAAAAGGTCTTTCGCTTTTACCCATTTAAAATCCGTATATTCCTGACTGTGGTGATCTTTTGCGGTTTTGAGTTTTTCCTTGAAAACTTCTGGAGCAAGATAGTGAACTTTTTTCCAATACATGCGGTAAAGAAGGTCCCCTTTTGCTTTCTCAGTATATATATCAATAAAAGGACTATGGCGAAGGATGCGTGGATGATGGGCATAAAGGGTATTCGATTCCTCACGCGTTTCACGATCCGCCGTGTCTGCGAGCGTTAAACTCGTCTCAGTTTGATTCTTGTCTTTTAAAGGATTTTTAGATTTACTCGCACCCTCTGTTGGCGTTTCTTCAGCGTCACTTTTTCCACCAAAATTACACCATTCTTTCTTATCATCACGGAGGCCTAAAGGTATCCAGATTTCACCTTCATGTTCAGCATAATGAAGAACACCAGCTGCTGTGTTGGAATCAGCTTTAAAATTCAAAGCGGCGGGAACGGATTTAAATTGGGATAAACCCTTAACATTTTCCTCCAATTCACTCATGGACGAAATCTGCACGGCAAGGACGGGGGCAATCGGTTGGGCCAATAGACTGAGGGACGTCAAAAGGGAAATCTGCTTTTTAAAGGTCATAGTATTCTCTCAAAAATATTAAAAAACAATGGGTATATTTGTAATAAAAATTCTTATAAGTCAACTACAATTGTATATATTGTTTATTTTCCACTAACTCTTTCATTTCAATGGCTTTCTTTGGCTGAGATTTTGAAATTTCTAATTTAATGGGTTATGATGTTTTCCATGATGAATATGACAAAAATAATCTCGGTTGTCCTAGCAAGTTTTATGGCAGGGAAGGCTATGGCGACAAACGTTAGCATTGATTCTACTGAAGAGACAATGCAGTCGCACACACCTCGGCGTAAAATTGGGGATCCTAATCCTCAACATGCAGGATTATTTCAGACTCTTCCCAAAGATATTTTGAAGTTGATGGCAAAAAAAAATTAAAATGGGAAAATATCGCGTTTTTGGCGCATACATGTCAGTTTCTTAATAGGTTTGCTCAGGAAGAACAAGCACGGCGTATCGCTGAAATTTTCATCCTTCCTCCTACAGATACAGCAAAACAATGGTTTTTTTTACTCTACCCAACGCTTCTCACGCGTTTGTGGAGTTCTCAAGATATTCAACGTATCCGTTTAGGGTCTTATCAGGTGGCCCCCAAAAGCATTCCTCTCATTCACTCCATTTATCGGATGTTTCAAAAAAATTACAAAATTAACCGCTTGGAGCACATCATCTATTTTCACCTGCCTCTTGGGGGCTTTCGAGAGAAAACACATTTAATTCTTTCTTATGCTGAGGATTGGTTCCCGGAAACATCACCGCTTTCTGATGCGACTTTGCAAATTCAAATCCCTAAAATGGAGTATGATCCATTTTTAGAACGCTGCCAACTCATTACCCAGTATTCTCATGTGCTCTTTTCGGCAGATATGGATTCTTATGGTCGGGTCCAAATTATCAATGCCATTTTGCCGCTGACTCCGGGTCAAAGTGTTGCCAGAATTCAAATGATTGAAAAATATTTAGATTTAATCAAGGGGGATAATTCTCAGCGTGCAACAATCACGGCAAAACTTTTAGGACTGATCCCTGAAGATATCTCAAAACGTATGGAGGCGTTGAGTTCTCCAACACTTAGCTCTTTGTGGGAAAACCCCCTACCATGATAAAAAATATATTTTCATAAGAGAGCTTCTTCGAGGAAATGCTGATCAAATTCAAGTGTTTGTTGAAAAAATTACTTCTTTTTATAAACATACAGTCAGCATTCCATTTTGGATTAGTTTTATACCTTTTTTGATGAGCTTATCAACTGATGAGATTTCAGAGCGTCTGCGACTGGATTAAATCGTTGCACATCTTCTTCAATTCCATTAAGGGTCCTTTAACCTTTTTTTAGTAAGCTGATAAGTATGAAAATTCTTGTTCTCGCGCGAAATGCCGACCTTTATTCTCACAAGCGCCTTGTGGAAGCCGCTCATGCGCGCGGTCATGAAATTGACGTGATTGATACTCTCAAGATTTATCTTAATGTTAGCGGCGGTGAAGATTCTATTCACTATGCGGGCAAAGTTTTGGACAAATATGATGCGGTCATTCCGCGAATTGGGGCCTCGATTACCTCTTATGGACTTGCCGTTTTAAGGCAATTTGAGCTTATGGGAACGTGGCCTTTGAATGGATCTTTGGGGATTATGAGGTCCCGCGACAAATTAAGATCTATGCAAGTTTTGGCCAGAAAAGGTTTGCCTTTGCCAGTGACTGCATTTTCCAACTCCTCAAGCTCCATTGATGACATGATTTCAATGGTGGGTGGCGTTCCTCTCATTGTTAAACTTTTAGAAGGAACTCAAGGCATTGGGGTTATTTTATGCGAAACAAAATCCTCTGCAAGAAGTGTCATTGAGGGATTCTTGGGCGTGAATGTGAACATTTTGGTTCAAGAGTTTATCAAAGAAGCCAAAGGGGCGGATATTCGTTGTCTGGTTGTAGGGGGGAAAGTTGTGGCTGCCATTGAACGGCAGGGGTCCCCTGATGAGTTTCGGGCCAATATTCACCGTGGCGGCACGGCCAAGAAAATTCGACTGACTAAACAAGAACGCGATATTGCCATTCGCTCAGCCAAGGCTATGGGCCTTGATGTCTGCGGTGTCGATCTTTTGCGCTCTAGCCGAGGACCCCTTGTACTGGAGGTTAATTCCTCACCAGGACTTGAGGGGATCGAGAAAGCCTCAGGCGTGAATGTCGCCGATACAATTATCGATTATATTGAACGGAACGTGGGGAAGACGTCGCCGAAGTCCCGCCTCCGTAAGTCATCATCCGGTAGCTAAGAGCCTCTCCCAAATGTTCTTTTTGAATGGTTTTCGAGTTTGCAAGATCTGCAATGGTCCGCGCTACCCGTAAGACGCGTGCATAACCCCGTGCGGAGAGTTTGAACCGTTCAGATGCGGTCTCGAGAAACGTCCGATCTTCCAGAGACAAATTAACGATTTTCTCTAAAAGCTGACCTTCAGCATGGGCATTTAAAGAGATCTCACTTCCCTCAGATTCAAAGCGTGCTTTTTGAATGTTTCTCGCGTGGATTACACGGGCACGAATTGTCTCGCTAGTTTCTCCAGTGGCTGGTTGGTGGAGGTCTTGGGCTTTAACTTCTGGCACATCAATATGAATATCAATACGATCAAAAAGGGGGCCTGAGATGCGACTTTGATAATCAAGTGCACATTTGGGTGCCCGTGAGCATGATCTTTCGGGATCAGAGAGATATCCGCAACGGCAAGGATTCATGGCGGCCATCAGCTGGATGCGGGCAGGATACACGTAATGCGCATTGGCACGCGACACCACAGCGCGACCCGATTCAACAGGCTGACGCAAGGCTTCTAATGTGGATCTGGCAAACTCAGGAAGCTCGTCTAAGAAAAGAACCCCGTGATGAGCTAAGGAAATTTCCCCAGGTCCCGCTTTGATCCCTCCACCAATCAGTGCCGGCATGGTTGCTGAATGGTGAGGATCGCGAAAGGGTCGCGTCCTTAAAAGTCGACCTTCGGAAAGTTGCCCTGCCAAACTATGGATCATGGTGACTTCGAGTGCTTCTTCTGGGGTGAGGGGAGGGAGGATCGAAGATAATCTTGAGGCCAACATGGATTTCCCCGAACCTGGAGGCCCCCACATTAGCATGTGATGTCCGCCTGCGGCTGCAACTTCAAGCGCGCGCTTGGCGGTTTCTTGCCCCTTGATGTCGCGCATATCGAGATGTATCTCTTTGCTGTCATCTTCTAAAATGGCCTCAGGGGCGCTTAAAACTTGAGTGCCTTTAAAATGATTAATTAAGCTCAAAAGATGATTGGGGGCGATGATATTTAAATCTCCGGCCCAGGCCGCTTCCCCACCGCACGCCTCAGGGCAAATAAGGCCTTTACCAACGGATGAGGCATAAATTGCGGCTGGTAAAGCACCTGAGACGGGCGCTATAGCTCCATCGAGTCCAAGCTCCCCCAAGGCCACCAATCCTTCAATGGCATCTTGAGGAATGACACCCATACTGACCAAAAGCCCGACGGCAATGGGAAGATCGTAATGAGTGCCTTCTTTTTGAACATCTGCTGGCGCCAGATTGACTGTGATTCGTTTGGACGGTAGAGCTAACGCCAAAGCATTCAATGCCGCGCGTACTCGCTCTTTCGATTCCCCGACCGCTTTGTCGGCAAGTCCTACAATAATAAAATTGGGAAGCCCAGGTGAAATTTGAACTTGAACATCAATGGGCGTGACTTCCACGCCTTGGAAGGAGACAGTTTCAATGCGAGCGAACACTATTTGTCCTTTATTTTTTGTTTTTATGGAGAAATATTAAAGCTTTGCACGGAGAGTTTCAAGTGAAAGTCAGAGGGTGTAAAGGGCAGAATGCGCATTAAGAAAAACCCACTCCCTGATTTCTCAAGAAGTGGATTTTGTAAGTACTTAAAAGACGTTTGGTACTATTTTTTTTCTTCAACATCTTTTTTTAAGGTGACGCTAACGGCGTAAGGTGCTGCATCATTTTCCCACATTTTAAGGGATTCATTCCAGCGTCCGGGGCCAGCATTATAATCAAAACGAAATGTTTCTTGAGAATCTGTCTTCGTCACAGAGTGTAAATAGAGCTCATCCATGGTCCCAAAGAGGAAGTTAAGATTGGAAGCCGTATCATCTCCATAGGGCCCGAAGATTGCAAATGTCATCGTTCCCAAGTTTGTTTTAAGCGTGCCAGATTTGGCTGCTTTTTTCAAGTCCTCTAAACGTATAACAAGCGAACCGTACAACATCTTTACTTGCGCGACAGGCAGGGATTCTTTTTCAGTTTTCTCAAGGGAAACCTTAGTTTCAATTGAGGGCTTCTTTTCCTCAAGAACTCCTTCTTTTGAGGAAATGGTCAAGATTTGAGTTTTTTCTTTGATTTGCACAATGGAGTTGTTATTAACATCAATTTTCTTGACTTCGCTTTTAGGTTCACTAAGTTTTTTTGTGGAAATAATTTTAACGTCTAGGTCAAAAAATCTCGTTCCTGACATCAATTCGTTTTTGTATATAGGTTGTGTAAGATCATCTTCCAATACCTGTGTGGACGCGTTGTATTTTTTAACATAACCTTGGAATACTGCTATCGTGCTTCCAGGTGTTTCTTGGACGAAGTGTGCAGTGTTACTTGTGACAGGCGTAGTCAATTTTTGATCTTTGTCAAGAGTTGTAAAGTTAGGCTCTGAAGCGTAACTAGGTTTTGTGACGGAAAGCTTTGTTCCATCATTTAATGTAACTTCTCCGTTCATGTAGCCGTACTTAAGTTTGCGAATAGAAACAGATAACTGACCCTTTTCCTCATCATATCCAGCAGTGGCTGGGGACGTCATTGTCAAAGCACTTGTGGCCAAAAGACCGGCAAATAAAAATTTATTTAACATTATTAATATCTCCATTAAAAAACAAATACAGAAATTGTATTCTAAAAATCATATAGGGTCCCTATTAGAAAAAAACAAGGGGAAATTTTGAGGGATTTAAAATTTTGAAATAATTGCAAAAAACAGTTTTTAAGAGCCTTCAACAAAGAGTAAAGGGACTCTATTCTTTTTAAGAAACCAGCTTTTGAGCTTCATAAACCGATGCGCGAACATCTTCCACCATCAATTGGATTTCGTTGCGTCCTCCCCAGGTGTCGCGTTTGAGGGTGGCTACAAAATCAAGTGGTTCACCTTTGTTTTTTTGGAGAAGCTCTCCCAAAGGTGTTCCGAGACTTCGGAAAGCCATAGCTTTGAATGTGGTTCTGTCATCTTGCGAAAGTTGAAGGGAAAGATGGTTTTCCCCTACAATTTTCCAATATTTAAGGCGCACACCTTCAAATAAAAATTTAGGAGAAGGATTCCCCACCCCAAAAGGCATCATTTTCTCAAGATGATCTAAAATATCGCCTTTCAAGGCATGAAGTCCCAAAATTCCATCAATCTCAAGGAAAGGTGAAAAATCTGTGTTTTCGGATAGCTGAAGATAGGATTCATTTAAATAATTATGAAACTCAGGAATTTGATCGATCGTCACACTGACACCGCCGGCCATGGCATGCCCCCCTCCACCGAGGAGGAGGCCTCTGTGATGTGCATTGTGAATCAGCGTTCCCACATCAAATCCGGGGATGGAGCGCGCAGAGCCTTTGCCCACACCTTCATTTAACGCCACGATAAATGTGGGCTTTTGAAAGCGATCTTTAAGACGTCCTGCCACAATTCCAATGACGCCCTCGTGCCACCCCGCATGCGCCAAAAAGAGCACGGGATGATTTTGTTGAAGCTCTGCCAATTGGAGAGCCTCTTCCAAAACGACGGCTTCAATGTCTTGGCGTTCTTGATTGAGGTGATTGAGCTCTGTTGAGATTTTCTGCGCTTCGTAATGATCAGGTGTTGTGAGAAGTCGTGTTCCCAAATCAGAGGCGCCCACGCGCCCCCCGGCGTTAATGCGAGGTCCCAATAAAAATCCCAGATGATAAGTGCTCGGAGTTTCATTGAGCCCCGCTATATCCGCAAGGGCTTTAAGGCCAATATTTTTTCTTAAATTTATAACTTTGAGGCCTTGCTTTACAAAAGCACGATTTAATCCTGTTAAGGGCATAACGTCACAGACGGTCCCTAATGCCACCAGATCCAAAAGGGATAAAAGATCTGGAAGGTGAGTGATCATTTCAGGCAGATCTGTTTTGATGCGCTTTGAAAGGGCTGTTGCAAATAAAAAGGAAACTCCCACGGCTGCCAAATGACGTGTTTTTTTAGAGGTCTCGCTGATTTCATCCAGACGATTGGGATTAACGAGGGCATAAGCTTCGGGCAGTTTGGATTCGGCTACATGATGATCGAACACAATCACGTCCATGCCGTTGTCTTTGGCGAAGGCGAGGGGGGCATGGGCAGCCGTTCCGCAATCAACCGTAATAATAAGTTTTACGCCTTCTTTTAAAAAAGTATCAAAAGCGGGAAGCGAAGGGCCGTATCCTTCGGTGATACGATCGGGAATATAAAAAGAAACATGAGGCGTTAAAGGTTTTAAAAATCTCAAAAGGAGGGATGAGGAGGTCGCCCCGTCCACATCATAATCGCCAAAAATGATAATTTTTTCCTGATTTTGAAGAGCGATTATCATACGGGAAACGGCTTTCTCCATATCCAAAAGGTTCAACGGATTAGGAAGAAGATCTTTTAATTTTGGGTTTAAAAATGAGTCAATATTCCCGCAATCAAAGCCGCGACGAACCAAAATTCGGGCTACACTATCCGGCAGCTCATGCTTTTGAATGAGCGTTTGAACCTGCCGATAATTGGGGTCTTCATAAATCCAACGTTTATTTGTGACGGAAAGTTTCACTGTTGCCTCGTTAAAACAGGCCTTACTTTAAATCATTAAGATTCCTCTTCACAACCTATAATTTTGTGTTAAGCTTCTATGAGATGGCGGAAAGTTAATAAATAGAAATGCTGCCCTTAAAAACAGGAGGTTATTATGAAAAAAGTATTGATTTCCCTAAGTGCACTGATGATTTTTTGGGGCAATATGGCGGTTGCCGTGGCCGAGCTGCCAAAAGGTCATCATCAGGCCTACAAGCTTACCAAATCTCAACTCATGGATCACTCTGACATTTTTGATGATCCTGAATTTGGAACGTCACCAGAAGTGTATCCGCATGAGGCGCATTAGGTTGCGAAACATTAAGTTTCAAAGGCAGCAGTTTACATGAACCCATCACCAAAAAATCTGCGCCTTAAGTCAGATGATAAATTGAGTGTGAGTGCAGGACTTTCACTGAAAAAGGACTCTCACCGCAAATTTTGATATTTCTTGATGTGCCGTTTTTGAACGGGTTGTACCTTCTTAATCATTGGCGTGGTTTGAGATATACTCCTTTAACTTGAAGATGCCTTATTAAGGATCTGAAAGTTATCATTAATGCGGTCAACCATAGAGCTGGCGATTTGAGGCCACGTAGCAAAGAATGCGTCAATGGCATCCCTAAATTCAGCAGCACTTTGAAAGACACGATTGTTGCGTACGTACTCGTTCATCACTTTCCATAACCTCTCAATCGGATTCAAATTGGGGCTGTAAGGAGGGAGCTAATGCAGGACAATTTCATAGTCCTCAGCTTTATGAATCCACCCATGGGTTATTTTTGTTGCCATTGTGGGGTGGACGGCATCGGCAAACTCAACGGGTTCATCCTCAGGAAGATGATTGAGAAGATCTTCATAATATTGGATAAACTCAGCTTGTTTTACTGGATCAGCTTTCGAAGGTGTGCCCTTAGGTTTTTTGAAAGAAAAATGATTACGGATGAGCCGCTTGTTCATTCCTGAAACAGTAAATTGGACGCCAAAAGTGTGATCCACATAGGCGCAAATAAGCTTAGCTTTGAGATAGATGTTGTCCTCAAGATGGCTGATCAGCTGCAAAGTTTGATGCGGGGTAAGATGGCTTTCAGAGCCACCATTTTCAGGATTAAGCTTTTGCTATTCTTGTAATCGTTGAGGTGATTTTGAACAGTTTCATAGCGAATACGCAAAGCCTGAGCGATTTGCTTTTGAGTCCATCCTTCCGCATTTAACAAAACGGCTTTGATGCGATCAGCCACGCGACGATCTCTTTCTTTACTGTGCTGAAATTCTAGATCTTGTTTTTCTTTATTTGTCAGTTCAATTTTCATGCCTTGTTTATACATAAAATTTTATTGAATTACAACGGTTGTTTCGTTCATTCCTTTGATTAACAAGGCTTCTTCATTGCCGAGCGGTATATAGCAAAGGCGAGATAATTTTATTATAATACAGGATGACTTTAAAATGTCAGAGTTTTATAGTCCTTCCCCTATAAATAGATAGATTTTTAGGAAAAGTTTAGGTATAAGGAGCGTATGGCAAAAGCATATTCGGAAGAGCTGCGAAAAAAGGTCATCTCCTCCATTACGAGCGGCGGCCGTAAGCGGGAGGCTGCAAAGGTTTTTAACGTTGGAGAAGCCACGATCTATCGATGGATATGTCTTCATAAACAAGGGGATATTAAACCGAAAAAACGCACTTCTTATCCGCGTAAAGTCGATGAGCAAAAACTCAGAGACTACGTCGCTCAAAATCCGGATCATACGCTCAAACAAATCGCCGAAGCTTTGGGGTTGAGATTCCAAAACGTGAGTAAATGGCTTAAACGTTTAAACATTACACGAAAAAAAGACGACGCTTTACAAAGAACGTAACGAAGACAAGCGGGCCGAATTTATAAAACAGCTTGAGAAAATAGATCCTGAAACAATCGTGTGGATTGATGAAGCTGGGATTGATAATCGCCTTTATCGAGAGCATGCCTGGGCGCCGCGCGGGCAAAAGGTTTACGCGGAGATCCCGGGCCAAAAAAGAGAGCGTGTCAGTATCATTGGCGGTCTCATGAAGGGTGCGTTCGTGGCGCCTTTCACCTTTCAAGGTGGATGTCATGCAGATCTTTTTAATGCTTGGCTTGAGTAGGTTTTATTGCCGAATTTATACGCGCGAAAAAACCACGGGGCTTGTTCCATGGATGAAGCGCCCCTCATATAATTAGTGATATGAGGCAAGCGCAGCTTGAACTTGGCCTTTAGGCCAACGAGATACCACGGGGCTTGCCCCGTGGAGGTTCACCAAAAAATACCACCCTGATTATGGACAATGCCGCCTTTCACAAATCGCCAAAAACGAAAGATTTGATTGAGAAATTTGGCTGCCATCTCCTCTTTCTCCCAACTGACTCTCCTGACCTCAATCCTATCGAACATTGGTGGCACAAAATCAAATCCATCCTCCGCCCCCTCGTCCAGCAAAACCCAGAAAACCTTCATCAACTCCTTGATAAACTCCTCAGCCAATGTCTATCCATATAATGGAGAAGTACTATAGTTGAATACTCTCATGTATCGATTTATCCCAGATTTTGAGACGCTGTATGAGTCGATTATCAGACCTCCTCCTTTGGATCTACCTGTCGTTGCTTGAAATAGCAAAATAACTCATAGCCTCGACTGAAATTCAAATCTTTCTGTACTCAACTTGCTTGACGAGATATGGTCTTTTTGCATTTGCAATTTGCTCATTTCGAAAATCTTCTTGCCGGGAGCTGCTGTGCAAAAAACACTTCATTTTGACGGCTTCTCTTTTTAGTGATATCATCCAAGAAAGGAATAAAAAAAGAGGCTTTGATGATTTTCAAAAGCATAACTATTTCATGATGACGCTTGAATCATTAAAACCCTTTTTCTTTCCCAAGGGCTGGACTTTAGGGACGATGGTTATGTTCATCTCCTTCATGCTGGGCGGCGGGTACTACCTTGTTTTGGAGATGGGTGGCACCCATCTCGCTTATGTGCATCTGCTTTATATTCCCATTGTTCTGGCAGGCCTTCTCTTTTCCGTTTGGGGCGGGGTCATTGCAGGACTTGTGGCTGGTCTTCTCATGGGACCTATTATGCCTGCAGATATTGAATTATCCATCGAACAACCCCATGCCTCCTGGATTTTAAGAGCCCTTATTTTTGCAGTTGTGGGGGGGCTTTCGGGACTTGGAGCGTCTCTTTTCCGAGCGTATCTTCATGAGCTTGAGCTCAAACGCACAACAGATCCTTTGTCAGGCCTTTTGAATCTCACGGGCCTTAAAATCTGGTATCAAAATTATTTAAAAACTCACAAACCTACAGCCATGATCGTGATTGTGGCCGAACTCAGTCATATGGGGAAAATCGATAGAGCTTTGGGTACAGACGGGACATCTCGCCTCATTCATTATACGTCTCGTCAATTGCAAAATATGATTGATGGAAAAAGCATAATAGCTAATCTTCAAACTAATCGATTTGCAATTATCATCCCCCATCAAACGGATGCTGCGGAAGTTTTGAAGTCTTGTGAATCTTTGAGTTCTCAAACTTACACTTTAAATGGCATTCCAATTTTCATTGAAATGCGGTTTGGCGTAGCAATTTATCCTCATGATGACAATGACTTAAATGAGCTTCTCCGAAAAGCCCGAATTGCGCTCGATAAAGGCCAAAAAGAAGTCAAACGCTTTACCCATTATGATAAAAGCACGGATCAAAATCCAGAGAGAAATCTTCTCATTTTAAATCGACTTACCGAAGCCATTGAGAACAAGGCGCTCAAACTGGCCTATCAACCTAAAATTGCAATGGGATCTCATAAAACCATAGGTGTGGAAGCCTTGGTCCGCTGGGAGGATCCCGTTTTAGGATTTGTGCCTCCCAATGAATTTATTCCGCTCACAGAAGAAACACAGCTCATAAACCCCTTCACCAAATGGCTTTTGGAAGAGTCTTTAGCCCAGATGGAAAGGTGGCACGCCCAAGGCTATCCGATTAGTGTTGCTGTAAACTTTTCAATGAAGAACTTTAATGATGCGGGTGTACTTTCAACCCTGGACACTCTTTTAGAAAAACATCAAATCCCTAAGAAAAAGTTTGAAATTGAAGTAACGGAAACATCTGTCGCAACGAATATCAAATCTGTGGCGGCTATTTTAGCAAAACTCAGGTCCAAAGGCATTAAAATTGCCATTGATGATTTTGGGACGGGGCAATCCACACATCAATATCTTTATGAGCTTCCTCTTGATGTGATTAAGGTGGATCAACTTTTTACGCGTGATATTACAACCAATCCTGCAGCGGCCGCCATTGTGCGCAGTGCTATTACGCTTGGGCACGAACTTCAACTTGAAGTCGTGGCAGAAGGCATTGAGACGCAAGAGCAATTTGATCTCATTCGCCTTTGGGGATGCGATGTGGGGCAAGGTTATTTCATGTCAAGACCGCTTTTTGCAGATGACCTTACAACTTGGCTTGAAACCCACAGCGTGAAGAAAAAGAAACCGGGAGCTTGAAGGCTTCTCTCTCCCCCACCCTTAGATAAAAATATACAATAAACACTCCAGGGGACAAGCACCATAGCTTTTTGCGCATATAAAATGGATCCTAAATACGTTTGTGATAAATGAAAACTTTTTACCTCTGGGAGATAGGCCCTTGATGGTCTTTGATTTCTTGACCCAACTGGGGTTTTTAAAACGCTTTTTTTCTCGACTAAGGAGAGGGTATTGATGCATTTTCGCAACAAAAAAATTTATTTAATAGAAAAAGCTTGATTTTTAGTTAGTGTTGATGCGTTATCAAGCCATGTTATTAGATATTAATTTATTCGATTTAAAACATTCATGAATTTTACAGATTTGGGCCTTAGCGCCTCTCTCCTCAAAGCTATTGAAGATGTGGGTTACACAACGCCTACACCTATTCAAGAAGAAGTCATCCCCGAAGTCTTAAACGGGCATGATATATTTGGTGTTGCGCAAACGGGTACGGGCAAAACCGCATCATTCGTGCTGCCAATGCTTGAAAAACTTTCCAAAGGCCGTGCTAAAGCGCGCATGCCCCGCTCACTGATTCTTGAACCCACTCGAGAACTCGCCATGCAGGTCGCTGAAAATTTCGAACACTATGGCAAGAACTCGAAACTCAATTTGGCACTTTTGATTGGCGGCGAATCTTTTGTGGATCAGCAAAAAAAGCTTGAACGCGGTGTGGACGTTTTGATTGCAACGCCCGGACGTCTCATGGATCTTTTTGAGCGCGGAAAAATTCTTCTGACAGACGTTCAAATGTTTGTGATTGATGAAGCGGACCGCATGCTCGATATGGGATTCATCCCTGATATTGAAAAAATATCAAGTCTTCTTCCGAAGAAAAGGCAAACACTTCTTTTTTCGGCAACTATGCCTGCTGAAATCAAAAAGCTTTCTTCAAAATATTTAAACAATCCCAAAGAAGTGATCGTAAGCCCTCAATCGACCACAGCTTCAACAATTGTTCAAAAATTTATTCATGTAGCGGCTTCTGAAAAACGGAGAGCCTTGCGGCAAATTATTGAAAGTGAGAAAATTCCCTCCGCCATTATTTTTTGCAATCGCAAAAAAGATGTCGATTTTTTGGAAAAATCAATGACAGGCTATGGATATCTTGCCGGTGCCCTCCATGGGGATATGGCCCAATCCGCCCGCAACCAGGTACTTCAAGCATTCAAAGATGAGAAAATAAAATTCTTAATTGCGAGTGATGTCGCTGCCCGCGGTATTGATATCGATAAACTTCCTTATGTGTTTAACTTTGACGTTCCCCTTCAAGCAGAAGATTATGTCCATAGAATTGGACGCACGGGGCGCGCGGGGAATATCGGGCATGCCTTTATTTTAATTTCTAAGGCGGACGAAAAGAACTTTCAGAATATTCTGAAAATTGCAGGTGGCGCCTTGGAAGAAGTTAAACTCGATGAGAGCTTTTCTGTGGATCAAGCCAAAACATTACCTCAGAAAAAAGCACCTGTGCGGGGAAAATCCCCAGGGCGTCCACAAAAGACTCCCCCACAAGAGAAGGCTCCGTCACCACAGCGTCCTCCAAATCCACCTCAGCCCAGAGTTCAAAAACAATCTGAGGAACCCAAAGGGCCCATTATTGGCTTTGGAGACGATCTACCATCATTTATGCGCTGAAGACACACACCATTAATTTCTCTTTTTTGCTTTTGAGAAATAGAGCAAACTGAAGTTATTGTTCTCTGCCCCCTCACCCGCTATCATTTTAAGGAGATTCCGAAACAAGTTCAAAATGATATCGCTGACAAAAAAAACACAAAAAAGGTCTCTCGTCAAAACGAGAGACCTTTTTTTGAATGATATCAAAATAGATTTATTCAGCAGCAGGCGCCGACAAGGCTTCTTGCACTTTGATACCTGTTTTTTTGACAATCTTTTCAGCAATACGTGCTTTTTTACCAGTCAAACCACGGAGATAGTAAAGTTTCGCACGACGAACAATACCACGACGCACGAGTTCAATCGTGATGTTTGGGGAATGCAGTGGGAAAAGACGCTCAACGCCTTCACCATAAGACATCTTGCGCACGGTAAAGGACGAGTTGAGACCTGCATTTTTGCGTGCAATGCAAACGCCTTCATAAGCCTGAATCCGCTCACGCGTACCTTCCACAACTTTCACCAAAACGCGGAGAGTATCCCCGGCTTGAAAGTCAGGAATTGTCTTTCCTTCTTTCAGTTTTGTGAGCTGATCTTGCTCAAATTTTTGTAAAATATTCATTAGTAGTCTCCTCTTCTATTCTCTATATAGCGCGTTCTTCATATTTTTTCCAGAGATCTGGACGCTTTTGTTGCGTAATTCTTTGAGACTCGGCCAATCTCCATTTTCGAATATTTTCGTGATGACCCGAAAGTAGAATTTCTGGGACATCTTGACCCTCCCACATCCGCGGACGTGTATAGTGGGGATATTCTAAAAGACCCGATGAAAAGCTTTCCTCTTCCAGGGATTCCTGATCTCCAACTACGCCAGGCAAAAGCCTAACGCTAGCTTCAATCATCACCATGGCGGCCAATTCACCGCCCGTGAGAATAAAATCCCCAAGACTAACTTCCTCAACATTCCAAGCGTCAAGAACCCGTTGATCGATCCCCTCATAACGCCCACACAAGAAAACAAAAGGTTTTGTTTCGTGCGCAAATTCATGAGCGAGATTTTGATCAAAGACCCTCCCCCGGGGGGAAAGGTAAATCACACGATCTCGACTTTTTTGAGCAACTGAGGAAAGCGCAGCATCCACAATATCAGGACGCATCACCATTCCAGGACCTCCACCAAAACAGGTGTCATCAACCGTTTGATGTTTATCCTGAGCAAAGTCACGGATATCTACGGCCTCAAGTTCCCAGATTCCTTTTTCAAGGGCTTTTCCCAAAAGTGTATGTCCCAGAGGTCCTGGAAACATTTCGGGAAAAAGCGTCAAGACTGTGGCTTTCCAAGGCATCATGCTGGCTCTCCTGCAGCTTCGAGTAAAGCGGTCAGGGCTACGACCAAAGTTCCCTCCTCAAGATTGACCTGAGGAATAAATTCTTTGGTAAACGCAACTGCAAGCATTTTGCCATCTTGGGATTTAATCTCTAGAATGTCACCTGCGCCATAATCATTGACAGAGACAACACGTCCTAAAGATTCGCCACTTTCGCTCAAGGCCTCAAGACCCAAAAGGTCGGCATGATAGAAAGTTTCCTCTTCCTCAATCTCCACCAATTGATCACGATGAATCATAAAGTGGAGACCTTTGAGAAATTCGGCTTCCGTGCGATCCTCCACGCCTTCCAAATGAACCGTTAATTTGTCCCCTTGGCTGGAAAGAATTTTTGCAATGCGTACTGGCTTAAGGTCCTCACCCAAATAAAGGGGGGCGTAGGAGGCCAGATCTTCCGGATGTTCAGTAAAGCTTTTCACTTTGAGGTCACCCCGAATGCCATGAGCAGCACCAACTACACCTATAGATAAATAGGGAGATTTGGATTTGTTCTGGGTCATAGTGGGCACCTCATTACGCAACAGGCCTGATCTTTATTCAGGCGCAACTTCTTCTGCAGGTACAGCTTCAGCGGGAGTTTCCTCAACAACAGGCGCTGCGGCAGCAGCCGCGGCAGCCTCTGCAGCTTCACGAGCCGCTTCAGCAGCCATACGAAGACGCTCTTGGGCTTTGGCTTTTGGAGCTGATTTTTTCGGGCTTTCAACAATTGCGGGCATTTTTATAATATTTGCTTGGCCTAAGAAACGAGCAACACGATCAGAAGGCTCAGCACCAACGCCCAACCAATATTGAATGCGTTCGGAGTTCAAGTGAAGACGATCATTGTGTTCTTGAGGAAGCATAGGATTATAAGTTCCCAACTTCTCAATAAAACGACCGTCGCGTGGAGCTTTCGCATCTGCCACTACAATTTTATAAAAGGGGCGCTTTTTAGCTCCACCTCTTGCTAATCGAATACGTAAGGCCATTGTTTTCCTTTCTTTGGGTTACATCATTTTTGTTGGCATAAGAGCCCGAAGGCCCTGGCGCATTAAGCCCTTTTTACCAAGCTTATTCATGCGCTTCATCACGTCACTCATTTGCATATAGCTTTTGAGCAAACGGTTGAGGTCTTGTACCGAAGATCCGCTGCCTTTGGCAATGCGACGTTTCCGCGATGCATTTAATATTTTGGCATTCTTGCGCTCCCAAGGCGTCATCGCACGAATAAGGGCTATTTGACGCGCCATGACTTTATCATCGATGCTGGCGTCTGCCATTTTATCTTTGAGTGCCCCCATTCCGGGAAGCATGCCCATTATGCCGCCAATTCCACCCATCTTCCCCATTTGTTGGAGTTGAAGAGCCATGTCATCCAGATCAAAACTTCCACTTTGCATTTTTTTGGACAAGCGTTCAGCATCTTCTTGATTCACGTTCTCCATAGCTTTTTCCACAAGAGAGACGACATCGCCCATGCCTAAAATGCGCCCGGCAATGCGCTCGGGGTGAAAAAGCTCGAATTGATCCGCGCGTTCACCGGTGCCCAGAATCTTAAGAGGGCATCCCGTAACCGCACGAATGGAAAGGGCCGCACCACCTCTTGCATCTCCATCAATTCGGGAAAGGGCAATACCGGTCAGGCCAATTCGCTCATGAAACGTTTTAGCGATAAGGACCGCATCTTGACCGGTCATGGCATCTGCCACTAAAATAGTTTCAACGGGGTTCGCGAGTTTCTTGACGTGTTCAACTTCCGTCATCAATTCATCATCAATATGAAGACGTCCAGCGGTATCGAGAATTAAAACATCATAACCTTCTGTGCGTGCTACTTTTAATGCGCGTTCGGTGATGACTAAGGGCTTTTCCGATTCAACAATGGGGAGAGTTGCAACATCAATAGACTTTCCCAAAGTCTCCAATTGCTCGCGTGCGGCAGGCCGATAGATGTCCAGGGAGGCCATCAAAACCTTCTTTTTGAGCTTTTTTGAAAGATAATAGGCCAACTTCGAAGACATCGTGGTTTTACCCGAGCCTTGAAGTCCTGCCATTAAAATGACAGCAGGGGGTTGAGCCTTGAGCTCAATCTCTTGAACCTCTTGTCCTAAAAACTCGACCAAATGATCATGAACGATTTTAATGACCAATTGCCCGGGGTTAATTCCACGGAGAATGTCTTGCCCAATGGCTTGCTCTTGAATTTTTTGAATGAGGTCTTTGACAACGGTCAGCGAAACGTCTGCTTCGAGCAAAGCAATGCGTACTTCACGGAGAGCTTCTTTGACATCGGCTTCCGTTAACGCACCGCGCCCCCTGAGACGGGAGACGATGCCAGTAAGACGCTGTGACAAATTGTCGAACATTCAAGATCCTTAACGCAACTTACGCCAGTGCACGAACCTTCGCAGACTGGCGTTAAAACTCTATTAGGCTCTTCTATAGCCCTCACCCTTTATTGTCAATGAAAATATGTCGTTTGTTACCGACACAATAGTTGACCGAGTTAATACAACCACAAAGCTGAGCACAAAATATAAGCATTCGTTCAATCTGCTCCTTAAATCAAAAGTAACAGAGCAATTTTTTTCTCACCCCTCATTGGATTGGGTCAGCATTTTAAGAGCCGCTGAATTAATTCGAACAGGAAATTGTACGCGAAGCGCATCGACAAAGTCGTTCACAACATCCGATGCAAGACGTTTCTCAATATCTTTTTTGAATCCGTCAAACTTTTCAGTTTTGACCGTTTCCGAAGGTTCAATAATCTGATTCAAAACCACAACTGCAACACCGTCTTTCACGGGGACAACGCCTGCTTTACCTAGCGCTAGAGTCATAATGGCTTCTTGAACCTGCTCTGGCAAAGTCGATTTCCCTTCGGCCAAAATCAAGTTGGGCAAAAGCTCCAGCATGGTAGGCTTTTTAATTCCCGTATTAATATCTTGCGCCAAAGTTTTCGCACGGGTCACTGCTTCTTGAATTTGTTGCTCGAGCGTCCAAGCCTTTTCCACCCGAAGTTTTGCCTCAGCAAAAGTTTGGGCTTGGGAAGGTTTTACGTCATCAACGCGCACCAGAAAATGGATTCCCTGAGGGCCGTCAATAAAATTGCTGTCTTGTCCATCTTCTGTCGAAAAAGCGGTGGCCAAAACAACATCTTTTAGGAAATCCACACCCTTAAACGCAGGTGATGCATCCCCTTGAAGAGTTGTCCCTTGTCCGTCCACAGCTTCGACTTTCATCGTGGAAAGTTTATGCGCTTTGGCCACTTCCTCTAATGTCGCGCCTCCTGCCAAAGTATCATCAAGGCTCTGTGTCAGCTCATAAATCTTATCCACAGCTTGATGCATTTGAAGATCGTGAATGACCTTGTCTTTTACCTCTGCCAATGGCTTGTTCTCGTAATGCGCAATTTTTGCGCGATATTCCGCTTGGATATCGTCCTCACCTGGAATGATCTCTTTAGCAATATCATTGGCATTAATTAAAAGGACCGTAAACGAACGCATTTCAGGAGCCACAAACTGATCTTTGTGCTCATTATAATAAGTTTGAAGATCAGTTTCAGCTGGAACATTTGGAGCAGGCATCGTCTCGGGCTTAAAGGTTACCATCGCAGCTTGGCGGCTTTGATATTCCGCATTAAAGAGATGATTTGCCATAATAGCTGGTACCGTCACTCCAGATTTAATCGCCTCAATTAGCTGCTCTCGCAGAAGATCGTCTCGCATTTGGTCTACAAACATTTGCTCCGTAAAGCCATTATTTTGAAGGACGATCTCAAAATTCTTCCGACTAAAGTTACCTTTATCATCTTGAAACGCTGGGATTTTCTGAAGGGCCGAGACAACATCTTCATCACGCACCATTAATTTAAGACGTTCCACCTCTTGGGCCAAAAGGCTCGATTGAATCATATTTTCCAAAACCATCCGAGGAAGGTTTAGAGCTTGAATTTGTGCAGGGTCAATTGTTTGACCACTTTGCGCTTGAATTTCCCGAAGTTTTTTCTGAATTTCCATCTGCAAGGTCTCACGACCAATGGCATGTCCTCCCACTTCTGCAACAATGGCATTGGGATCATGCTTTCTGAAAAAGTCTGATTGACCAAAAAAGGCGCCAAAGCTCAGAGCAACAATAATAAGGAATCCCTTTGCAATCCAGGATTGTGAGAAATTATGAAATGCTTGGATCATTCTTCAGCGCCTTTGTTTATTGTCCTAAAGTTGACGGATTTTAAGGGCAAGCGCATTTGGATGCAAGATGTGTTGGAATTAATATTAAAAACAGAGACGATCTTAGTCACATTTACCAATGGGCCAATTGAAAACCTCGCGGTTGAGCTGTCTGAATTTCCCCAAGACCATCCCCCAAGCGACTATCATCATGATAAATTATTTCAACATCTCCTTAAAAATGCTTGGGAAACGAAAAAATCCCTTTGATACGCCACCTTCAGAACTAAATTTTTAATTATCCTGAAGCATAATCGTTTCATAATTGTTTTTTTTGTAGTATCATCTCTTCAATTGCATTCTTTTTAAGAAAAATCAAAAAAATTGTATGCGAAAAAAATCTTCTAAAAATTTACAGAATTTTAATCATATGTGTCGTTTAATAGGAATATAAAGAGCGTTCAATTTTTTTGAATGTGATCCATAAAAAAAAGTGAGGGGGAAACCATGGCAAGTATACAACAAAAAATAGGCAGAATTCGTCCACCACGTGTTCAAATTACATATGATGTGCAGGTCGGCAATGCCGTTATCAAAAAAGAACTTCCCTTTGTGGTAGGGGTTTTAGCGGATCTTGCGGGACAACCCTTGAACCCTCTTCCCAAATTAAAAGACCGGAAGTTCGTCGAGATTGATCGCGATAATTTCAATGGTGTAATGGCCTCTCTTGGCGTCAGGCTCCCGATTCGAGTGGCTAATACGTTAGGCGGAAGTGCACCTGATCTCAATATAGAGCTCTTTTTTAATTCTATGGATGATTTTAATCCTGGCACCATTGTGCAAAATGTTCCTCAGCTCAATAGCCTTTATCAAAGTCGCGTTGCACTCTCCGATCTTTTGGCCAAGTTGGATGGAAATGATGCTTTGGATGCGCAGCTGAGAAATCTCATCGATAATCCGGATCAATTGGCACAAGCTCAAAAAGAATTGGGCATGTCCTCAAAATAAAATTAGACACAACACATAGATAAAAAATTAAAAACAGGGGGTTACAATGGCAGACGATAAGACTCCAACAACAAAAGGAAGTGGCGGCGGAGCCCCAACTTCTGGTGGTGGAACTTCAGGTGGAGGAAACTCAAACGCTGGAGGTCTTGTAAATCAAATTATGACACAAGGTCGTATGGCTCGTGATGAAAGTCAAATTCTTGCGGCAAAGGCAATGTTGGCAGAGTTTGTCAATCAAGTTGCAAGTGCGTCCAAGGGAAGCGTGGGTGATGATACCTATGCCTTCATTGTGAGCTCAATTGCAAATATTGATCGTCAACTTTCCTCACAAATGGACACCATTATGCAAGCTCCTACCTTCCAAAAATTGGAGGCGTCTTGGCGCGGTCTTAATAATCTTGTGATGAACTCAGAAACCGGAGAGAAGCTCAAGATTCGTGTTTTGTGTGCGACAAAACACGAGCTTATGAACGACCTTGAGACGGCCGTAGAATTTGACCAAAGCCAGCTCTTCAAAAAAGTTTATGAAGAAGAATATGGCACTTATGGTGGAAATCCTTATTCATGCCTTATTGGGGATTATGACTTTGGCAGAAATCCACAAGACATCGAATTAGCCACATTAATTTCAGGTGTGGCTGCGGCTTCTCTGGCTCCCTTTATTGCAAGCGCCAATCCCACGATGTTCTCTATGGATTCCTTTACGGAATTGAGTGGACCTCGAGATATGGCCAAACTCTTTGATAGTACGGACGCCATCAAATGGAACAGCTTTAGAGACACAGATGATTCCAGGTATTTTACACTGACAATGCCGCGCGTTTTGATGCGTCTTCCTTATGGCCCCAATACGGTGCCTGTCGATACCTTTAACTATCAAGAAAATGTAGACGGAACAGTCAATTCCAAATTCTGCTGGGGAAGCCCTGCGTATGCTTTGGGACAACGGATTACAGAGGCCTTCTCTCTTTATGGATGGACAGCAGCAATTCGCGGTGTTGAAGGCGGCGGTATGGTTTCTGATCTTCCGGCCTATACTTACAAAACCTCAGGCGGTGATATGACAGTCAAAATTCCAACGGAAGTGGCTATCACAGATCGCCGTGAAAAAGAGCTTAGTGATCTTGGCTTTATGTCTTTGTGCTATTGCAAGGGAACGGACTACGCGGCTTTCTTTGGCGGTCAAACTACTCAAAGAGCTAAGATCTATGATGAAGATTCAGCAAATGCCAATGCTGCAATTTCAGCGCGTCTTCCCTATATGCTCAATGCCTCACGGTTTGGACATTATATTAAAGTCATGATGCGGGATAAAATTGGAAGCTTTATGTCCCGTCAAGAGGTCTCTCACTATCTCAACAACTGGATTGGTGGATACGTTCTCTTGTCAGATGTGGCACCTCTGGAGGTCAAGTCAAGATTCCCACTCCGTCAAGCGCGGGTGGACGTTTTGGATGTCCCAGGCAAACCCGGAAGTTACAAAGCTGTGGTATTCTTAAGACCCCACTTCCAATTGGAGGAGCTCACAGCATCCATTCGTTTGGTCGCAACATTGCCACCACCTGTAACCCAGCTTTAAGCGGATAAAAATGAAAAAAATGAGCGTGAAAGGATAAGAAAATGGCTGACTCAGAGAGCTTTATGGAGCAATGGATTACGGATCCCACGGCGGTTGGGATCGAACTTCCCGATTTTGTCGTCCAAATTGGCAGTTATACAAATTCAACGGACCAAGGCGGTGCCTCAGGCGGTACAGGTGCCTATGCAAATTGCATTCGATTATACCGATTCACAGAAAGATTGTCGCGAGCTGTCAATCCCAATGCGATTAACCAGCTTTTCACAGGGGGACGTATGCAGTCCTCGGCGGTGGGAATTGAAATTCCCCGCGTGAATGGTTTGAGCAACATGATTAACGCTTTGTCCAATGGTGAAAATATTCCACAAATTATTATTCAGCGGATTGGTCAAATCCAAAAAGGCTCAAAAACCCTTGAGAAAATTGAATATGATAATTGCTTATTTACACTTTATCATTACGTAACAGTGAAAGATGCTCAAGGGAATACATCCGATCGCGCACGTTTGGCATTTCGCCCTTTAAAGCGGACGCAAACCATTATCTCCTATAAACAGGATGATGGAACACAGCAAGGCCAAACACAGTCTGTAATTGACTTCACCACCGGTGATTTCACCATGGGTGGAGGTGATTCCGGTGGCGGTGGCGGCGGCGGTGATGCTGTTTAACACCTCGCACTAGTAATTTCATGAAAAACACTCAAAATCTTCGGGGGGCCACTGCCCCCCTCTTTGATCGCATTAAAGCCCCGGGTTTCTCTGGGGACTCAACTCAGGTATTATTAAATTCTCACGAGCTCTCTCAATCCGTGATGACAGAATTAAAGATTATGCTCAATACGAGGTGCACCGTGCGGCGGAGCCTTTATGAATCTCATATTGACGATGTTTTAATTTATGGAATGCCAGATTTATTGGGCTTTCCCGATTTTAGCTATTTTGATGCCGCCAATGCCCAAGAGTGGGGACGAGTGGCCTCGCTTTTGGAGATTACAATCCAAGCTATTGAACCCCGTTTTCAAAACGTTAAAGTCGATATTCAAGCGTTTGACGCTAAAACTCAAGAGCTTCACATCAATGTGTCCGGCCTTATTAAAAGCGGACCTTTAACACAAGATATTCGCTTTCCCTTGGCACTCTCTAAAAATGACTCCCACCCCTATAAATCTAAAGCAGCTTGAAATTAAAAGGGTAATGCTTGAAATTTTAAGCATATTCAAGTCTCCCTACTTTTTTCTAAACTTTAATAAAACGGCGATTATCCTTAGCAATCCCTCCCCATGACCTCTAAAAAACTCCAGGCATCATCTGAAATGTCGTGGCGTCGGGGAGCTACTGTCATTGGAAAGCTCTTCCTTTCATCTTATTCCTTTTTATAATTTTGTTTTTGAGTCGTTGATTGAATATGAATCTTATCATTGGGACCCCCAAGAATTACAACAAGTTCTGGGCGGCTCTCAACAATCTCTCTAAATGACTTTATTATTTCAGGTGGATACGGAGTCGGAGAAAAAATAGAACCATTCAGAGTTCCTTGCATCGAGAGATTCAAAATTTTTAGACTCTTGTTTATCTTTAACATTTCTGCAAAAAATAATAATCCTTTTTCCGTCATTGCACACCACGCAAGATTTAACCTTTCTAATGTTCTATTTTTCGTCAAAGCATCTGCGAACATTTTGGCTTCAGTATCTGAAAAATTTGAGGTTACAGAAAGATCTAAACCCTTGAGCGTTTTATTGGTCTTCAAAGAGTTTGCGAATATTTTATGAATGTCCGTAGCAAAGCAGTTCGCACCTATACTCAATTTCTCAAGAGTCGTATTGTAAGCTAAACCCTCTGCAATAGGTTGAAGACCAAAGGGCTTTAATTCACAGCCGCTCAAGTTTACCTTTTTTGGCGACATATTATTCTTAAGTAAAAATCCAAAATCTTTCGCATCCTCATTACGGAAAACATCGTTAGCAAACTCAAAGTTTACCTCGTCAAGAGAGCTAATCATCAAATCTGCTAAATTCTTTAAGTCGCTGTCCTCGCCAGTAGTATATACGAATTCAAGTTTTTTCAGAGAAGGAATTTCTTTCAACCTTTGCGCAATATATTTTATAACATCAAATTCTTTTTTCGCGGCGAGGTAGCTTAAATTAAGTTTTAAGCGTTTAATCTTACTACTTTCTAGCACATCAAATACGGTTGACAAACCTTCTTCTATAAGGGGAATTTGAAAATTTAAAAAAAGATTTGAGACATAGGGATTATTCTTGAAATAAAGTTCAAGTACTTCGCTGGATGCTGCATAATGCTCGGACTTTACATCATCTGGATCCAATCGTGTAATTAAAGTTTTACCATACCAAGAGGAATCTGGATCATCACAAACCTGCAAATAACCTATGTCACAATCAAGAGTCGTATCTGCGTAGACAAATTGGAGGATATCTCCATAAACTGAGGTGCCTGTTGCGGCTTTATTCAAATATCTTGTCCACGTCTGGAAAGAATCTTCCTCACGATCTTTCATGTGATTTATTGTAAAAAATTTTCTTGTTCTAAAATCATTACTCAAAAAAGAAATTTTTTCATTTTTATTCTTCTCTTCAGTATTTTTAATTATGGAAAGAATAGTTCTTGCTAGACTAAGCTTAAATTTTTCCTCCTTTTCTGAATTATATTCTATATTTTTATTATTGTATTCATCATCACATGTGAGTTTTCTATAGATGTTTTTGAATTGTTCGTCTTGAGTTACATATGGAAACCACCATTTTTTATACCATGTTAGGGATACAAGACCAACTTTTGATCTATGGTTCAAATCTCTTATAAAACTCATAATATATTCTTTTATTTCATTGGGAAGACCCTCCCAATTAAATTTAGATCCGTCTTTAGAAATATTGTTCAAATTTTTATTTTGACTAGTATTCAAATCGATTATTTCATTAGATGATTGAGAGATTTTAGAAGCCTGTTTTTGTTTTTTAACTTCTTTCAACTGTTGTGAATTGATTGCGTCAAGAATTTCTTTTATAGAAAATTTACCTTTATTTTCTTCTCTTTCCAATTCACATTCAATAACCTCTTGCAAATCGTCCATTCTCTTTATTTTTTCCTTCTCATTCATATTTGATAATTCTGAGAGGAAAGTTTGTATATTTTCATGATTGAGTTTACGAAGACACTCATTAATAAATTTTTCACGGAATTTATTGTTTTGTTCATAATTCTTGTGGGGCGCAATTGTAGTTTTTTCTTCAAATTCTAGCTCTTCTTCTTTGCCACCATTTATTCCATAAGCTGGTAAAAGAGTGAGAGAAAAAAGAGAGCATGTGGTTAAAAAAACAGACAAATTAAAGTTATAAGATTTCATAATAATTTACTCATACATATTTATAATAAAAATAAAAACAAATAACTTATAAAAATATTTTTTTAGAAAGTCAATGAAAATATGCAGGGTTACTTCATAAAAAAGTTTGCCTCAAGAAGAAATTATAATTTAGAATTTAAAATCAAACAAATATAGAATCCTAAACTTGTTTCGGGATCTTTTTTACTGAATTTTACTGAAACCTATTGAGCTGCTGACCGGAACGGCGGCGCAGCCAAATAATTCAGCCTGACGATTCTGGGGTGTGATGCTTTCTGTTTTTCAGAAGGTGCTCCAGTTGACATGTCCGAGTTCAGATAGAAGTGAGACAGGATTGGGAGGGATGGAGATGAGCTGAGCGCGCCCTCAAATTGCGCTGTAGCGAGGCTCATCTCCATTGCCACACCCAAACCAGGCCTCAAGAATAGGAAATGTAAACACGAGTTACGCAGTTTGCAGCAAAAGGGTGGGAATCTAAGCGAAAGACATGAGTTTTGTTATTTCTCTAGAGATATCATGCTTAATAACATCCCACTGCTGCTGATAAAAAGAGAAGCCTCCAGCAAGTCGTCTTTTAAATCTTTGAATCCAAGCCGAAATGGCAAGAAATATATGATTTCTTTGGGCTCGTCCCGTGCGAGACTGACAGCGTTCAAGACCGCATGTTTGCTTTAATTCCCGATGATAAACTTCGATTTTCCAACGCGATTTCATGACCAGTTCAATATGATCACGAGAGGGATTATCCCTATTGGTTCCGATATAATCCGTGCGACCGTTTTTGGCAACAAACCGGAAAACAGTAATCCATCCATATCCGCGTAAGTGAACTTTCAGTCCTTCATCTGGAATGTCCAGCTTTTCAAGAGTTTCTCCACGATTCACTTTCCTGTTTTTCTTCAACCCCATCACCCATGTCCAGCCTATGGATTCAATGGCCTTCAGATTATTCAAGCTCGAGTACCAAGCGTCTGCAACCACGTCATCCGGATTTATCCCTCTGTCTTGAGCCAGCTTTAACATTTCCCTGAAATGGTCATTCTTGCTTTTGCCATCGCTGGCTTTATCATAAATACGATAATCAACAGGAATAGAGTCATGACTCCTCAGGCCATGCCATACCAAATTGACAAGACCTATCCCCGCAATAACATCATGGGCATTCCCAGAATACTGATAATGCACAAGCTCTATCTTCTCGCTCCGATTTTTATCCAAAATTGTATCGTCACATACTAAAAAACAAGGTTCTTTCTTGTTAATAAGAGATTGAGTAAGATTCCACACTCCGCTCGGACGCAATGCACTAGAACTCAACCATCGATTGACGCTGTCATGCGACAATGGAATCGGTGACACCTCCGAAAGTGCCAACCCTGAATAGCGCACACTGCTGGCTTGTAAAAATGAACGATAAAGTGATTTTGTGCATTTGTGTCGAGACATCATTTCTTCTCATTTAATAAATATTCCCTCTCACCTTATCTCTTCTCTCTTCTCCTGCAAACTGCGTAACTCGTGGTAAAAAACCTATTGATAGAGGACATGATGAGGATCCACGGATTACATAAAAATATGCATAGGCTTTATGCATATGCGCGTACACAAGACTATTTGGACGTCTATCGCAAACGGTATGAAGGAGGTGTAAGGCGCTGGGAAAAGCTGAAATCTGAAAACGTTTGTGATTCCACGTGCCAAGAAATTTGCGCCATGTCCCGCGCAACGTATTACCGCCACAAGAAGATCCTGAAGGACCTTAACAAAGGGAGTGTTCCCCCTTCAAAAAGGCCACGAAATCTCAACAAACCGCGCTGGAGAGAGGCAGAACTTCAGCTTGTTTTGAGAGTGCGCCGCGAAAATCCCACCTATGGCAAAGAGAAAAGTATTTTTGATTGTGGACAATCACAAAGTCCATCATGCCAAAGTGGTCAGTGAATTTTTGAAGGAAAACAAAGAAAAAATTGAGGTATTTTTTCTGCCCTCTTACAGCCCAGATTTGAATCCGGATGAGCTTTTGAATCAAGATGTGAAAAGCAATGCCGTTGGGCGTAAACGTGCCAAATCCTTAACGGAACTCAAAAACAACATCACAAAATATCTTTTTGGCACCCAAAATTGCCCCGAAATCGTTCGCTCCTATTTCCTCAAAAAAGAAGTCACCTACGCCTCCTAACGTCATCTGTTTTATTGCCGGAGTAATATTATATCTCATTGGCTAAGCCTCTTTCTTGTTTTTCCAAGTTTAAGAAAGGCTTAGCCTACCGTATTTGCATTATTTTCCTCTTAGATTTTGTTTTTTATTGTTGTTATAATTTAAAAACATAGAAGCGTTTTTAATGCCATCGCTGGCTTTATTGTAAAGAGAAGAATTCGCTCCTACAAGTTTTTGTGCATCTTTATAATAAGTTATGGCCTCTTCGTTTTTTTTCATTGACCTTGACGCATTCCCGAGACCCATGAGAGCTTGAGCGCGAAGATTGACATCTCCGTTATCTCCAAGAATTGTGAGAGCCTTTTGGTACCAGTCAAAGTCATGTTTATGATCATTATCGGTGAATCGCGCATTCCCAAGACCAATGAGAGCTTGAGCGCGAAGATTGACGTCTCCCTCCTTCCCCAGAATTTTGAGAGCCTCTTGGTACCAGTCTGTATTAGATGTATGATGATTATCGGTGAATCGCGCATTCCCGAGACCTATGAGAGCTTGAGCGCGAAGATTGACATCTCCGTTATCTCCAAGAATTGTGAGAGCCTTTTGGTACCAGTCAAAGTCATGTTTATGATCATTATCGGTGAATCGCGCATTCCCGAGGCCAATGAGAGCTTGAGCGCGAAGATTGACATCTCCATTATTCCCAAGGGTTTTGAGAGCCTCTTGGTACCAGTCTGTATTAGATGTATGATCATTATCGGTGAATCGTTTATTCCCGAGACCAATGAGAGCTTGAGCACGAAGATTGACATCTCCATTCTTCCCAAGGATTGCGAGAGCCTCTTGGTACCAGTCTGCTCGTTCATGATGAGGATCGGTGAATCGCGCATTCCCGAGACCCATGAGAGCTTGAGCGCGAAGATTGACATCTCCATTCTTCCCCAGAATTTTGAGAGCCTCTTGGTACCAGTCTGTATTAGATGTATGATCATTATCGGTGAATCGCGCATTCCCAAGACCCATGAGAGCTTGAGCGCGAAGATTGACATCTCCCTCCTTCCCAAGGATTTTGAGAGCATCTAGATACCAGTCAAAGTCATGTTTATGATGAGGATCGGTGAATCGTGCATTCCCGAGACCAATGAGGGCTTGAGCGCGAAGATTGACATCTCCCTCCTTCCCAAGGATTTTGAGAGCCTCTTGGTACCAGTCTGCTCGTTCATGATGAGGATCGGTGAATCGCGCATTCCCGAGACCTATGATGACTTTAATTCTATCCTTTTTCGTAATATTATCATGATTAAGTGCGCGACTTAGAAGATCTGCGCCTTTCTTTTTTTGATCCAAAATGGAATAAGTAGCCCCTCCCCAAAGAAGTATTTTTGGAAAATTTCCCTTCACCTCTAAAGCTGATTGTAGATGTCGCATAACATTTTTTGTTTCATTGCGCCGAGCCGCTATTTTAGCTAATCCTAAATAAGAAAAAGCTTTTTTTTCATCCGGTATGTTTTGGCTATTAGCAAGTGTTTTAAGGATTTCTTCAGCCAACCCCCACCAATTTTGTTGATTATGGCGTAATGAGGTTGCAAGCTGATAAAAAACATCTACATCAGTAGGCTTCATTTTAGAGAGCTTTTGTCTAAGCTCCCCTACTGTGCGAATGTTATGCTCTTTAAGAAAAGAAGGAATTTTATCGAACTTAACCCCATCAAAATTCGGAAGAATTTCCTTTTCGTTTATAAAATTTCCACTTTCAGAGATATAATTTTCTAAATGTTCGTGTTTTTTATTAGGATTTTTTTTCGATTGATTTGAAGAAGATCCTAATAAAGACTGCGGTTCTACCTCATTTTTTTCCGCTTTTGAATTTAAAGGTTTGCCCCAATCTCCTTTGGGTGAGAAAGAGATTGATGAAGGAGGCGAAGGAAGAGCATTCACTTTTTTCTCTTTTACGTGTTTCTTTGAGGGAGATTTTTTTATTTCTGACGATTCAAAAAGCGTCTTCCCCTTTTCTATAGACTGAGGTTTATTATCTTTAGGAGTGAAAGGATTTGCGTTCTTATTTAAATATTTTTTTTGAGAGGGTTTATTTTGATTTGCTGAAAGAAGAAAGGATCCACCTAAATGTTGAAGAGCTTGGTTTAAGAAGTTTCCATTACTTGGAACATATAGATATGCATTGCTATTTTCATCTCCATATCCACCATAGCCATACCCATGATAGCCAGAGTTCATATCTTGAGGATAATACTCATAGAAAGCATAAGGATTATAAGGATTTTCATATTCAGCGTATGAACCTCCATAGTATTCCCTGTTATTTTGAGGGGAAGGATTGCTGAGTGGATATTTAGCTTTGTCGTCTTTCCGGGGCGCAAAATGTTTTTTTTCCTCTTCGTCCATTGCATTTGCAGAGTTTCCAAGAAGCAAAACAAGACTAATTAAAGAAGAAGATAAAAAAATATGATTTCTTAAACACAACGACCTCACAAAAAAAATAAATATATTAATAAACATATAGGTATGATTTTTTTAAATTCAATATGATTTTAAGAAAAAAATCCAAAATATTTTTAATTATTTGAAATTACACATATCTTTTTTATTGATCATTAATCAAAAGAGGATGTCAAATATTGTTTCAACCACACATCGTTCGCTCCTATTTTCTCAAAAAAGAAGTCAGGTACGCCACGGGGCACCTACGGCTAAAAAGAGAGCTTAAGCCCATGTGAGTTTGTTTTTCTGAAGTTGAATTTTCCTTGCGCCCATTTGAGATGACGTCTAAATTCACCTTAACTTTTCTCATCGGTGAAATTTAAAAAGGCATGAAAAATTTACCCCGTCATCCTCATTATGCCTTGAGAAAAACGATGGATCGTCTCACCCGCGGGCTTCTTTTTGGATGTGCAATTTCCGCCGTTATTGTGACTTTTGCAATTTTCTTCTCGATCATTTTTGAGGCACTTAAGTTTTTTCAATTTGTCTCACCCCTTGATTTTTTCTTGGGAACTCATTGGAGCCCTCAGGTCTCCTCTGTTACAGGGAATCCTTTAGGATTTGGCGCAATTCCTCTTTTTACGGGCACCTTTCTCATTACCATTATTGCCCTTGGAATTAGCGCACCTTTGGGGCTGATGTCTGCGATTTACATGTCTGAATATGCAAGTTCAAAAGCGCGCCATACGATCAAGCCTCTTCTTGAAATTTTAGCGGGAATTCCCACCGTCATTTATGGGTTTTTTGCAGCGATTATTTTGGCTCCCCATCTTCAATGTGTCGGAGAGTTTTTGCACATCCCAATTGCCTCAGAAAGCGCCATCAATGCAGGCGTTGTGATGGGCATTATGATTCTCCCTTTCTTCTCCTCACTCTGTGACGATGTCATTCATTCTGTTCCCAGAGCTCTTCGAGATAGCGCATTGGCATTGGGATCGACGTCTTCTGAAACCATTATGAAAGTCGTTATTCCGGCTGCACGTCCAGGTATTATTTCCGCGTTTTTACTCGCGATGTCCCGCGCTGTGGGGGAGACGATGATTGTGGTGATGGCAGCAGGAATGGCTGCAAAACTCACCTTAAATCCTTTTGCATCAGTCACAACAGTCACCGTTCAGATCGTGAGTTTGCTCACCGGCGATCAAGAATTCAATAGCCCTAAAACTTTAGCGGCCTTTGCATTGGGGCTTGTTTTGTTTATCATGACGTTAGCACTTAATATGATGGCTTTAAAAATTGTGAACCACTACAGGCAAAAATATGGTTAAGGCGAAATCCAAATCTCGCTTTCAAATGCGGCATTTTTATGAAAAGGGATTTCAAGCGTTGGGGCTCCTTTCCATTGGTATGGCCCTTCTTTTTTTGATTTTCTTTCTCGTTTCAATCGTCAAAGATGGTTACACTGCTTATATCCGACATGAAATTGCACTGCCCCTTTATTTTGATGGAGACGGTTTTGAAACCGAAATCGCCAAAGCCTTACGGTCTGAGTTGGGGAGCTCAACCCCTGATCTTTCATCTCATGAAATTTTGGGATTTTTAAGCCATAATGCCCCCCAAGAAATTAAAAATGAAATTGTACGGGATCCATTGGTTCATGGAAAAACGCGATACCTTTGGCTGAGAGCGTCCGATGAAGTGGATCTTTACCTCAAAGGAAAAACGTCGCGTTTGAATGAGCCCCAAATAAAAGTCCTGGAGATTCTCAAGGAGAAAGAAAATGTGCGTTCTGTTTTTAATTGGCAATTCATCTTTGGACGCGATTCTCGGGAACCAGAGCTAGCAGGCATTGGAGGTGCGTTTTTAGGATCTCTTTTTGTAATCCTCATTACACTTCTCACGTCATTTCCGTTGGGGGTGGGATCAGCCATTTATTTGGAAGAGTTTGCGCCTAAAAATCGCCTCCTTCATTGGATTGAAATCAACATTAATAATTTGGCCGCCATCCCCTCCATTATTTTTGGGCTTTTGGGATTGGTCCTTTTTATTAATATATTTCATCTCCCAAGACCTTCTGCTTTGGTGGGGGGACTGACCTTGGGCCTTATGACAATGCCCATCATTATTGTTTCAACACGAACCGCCCTTCAGACAGTTCCTCAAAATATTCGCGATGCGGCTTTGGGACTTGGGGCCTCCCATGTTCAAGCCGTGTTTCATCACGTGGTCCCCTTAGCACTTCCTGGAATCTTAACAGGAACAATTTTAGGAATTGCGCGCGCTTTAGGAGAAACGGCCCCTCTTCTCATGGTTGGCATGGTGGCTTTTATTGCAGAACCGCCTCACAGTATTTGGGATCCCGCAACCACTTTACCTGTTCAAATTTTTGCGTGGGCCAGAAGTGCAGAACCCGGATTTGTAGAAAATACATCGGGTGCGATTATGGCATTGCTTCTTCTCTTGGGAATTTTGAATGGGGGAGCTATTATCCTCCGCAAACGATTTGAGCACCATTGGTAAAAGGGTAATGATTTTAATGAAAATGGCCACGAATAATTTAAAACTGCGCTATGGTAGCAAAGAGACGCTTCACGGAATTACGCTGGGGATTCCTCAAAATCAAGTGACAGCGCTCATTGGTCCTTCCGGTTGCGGGAAAAGCTCATATTTGCGGTGTTTGAATCGAATGAATGATACGATTTCAGATGTCACCATTGAAGGACAAGTGTTGCTCGACGGTGAAGATATTTATGCACCCACCGTTGATGTGGTTGAATTAAGAACACGGGTGGGAATGGTCTTTCAAAAGCCCAATCCTTTCCCGAAATCCATTTATCAAAATATTGCCTATGGCCCTAAAATTCACGGCCTTTACCAAAACAAAACCGAACTTGATCAAATCGTTCAATTAAGTCTTGAGCGGGCCGGCCTTTGGAAAGAGGTCAAGGATCACCTTGACAATCCCGCCACATGCCTTTCCGGTGGACAACAACAGCGGCTTTGCATCGCGCGTGCGGTAGCCGTGAGTCCTGAAGTCATTTTGATGGACGAGCCGTGCTCAGCTCTTGATCCAATTGCCACCGCCAAAGTAGAAGAATTAATTGATGAATTACGGGAAAATTTCACCATTGTAATTGTGACTCATAGCTTACAACAAGCTGCCCGCGTCTCTCAACAAACCGCCTTTTTCCATATGGGAGATTTGGTCGAAGCTGGAGACACCTCCCTCATTTTCACAGCCCCCCAAGATGAACGCACCCAGGGCTATATCACTGGCCGTTATGGTTAATAAGGAGACGCTCATGTCAGAACATATCGTTAAAGCCTATGATACAGAGCTCCAAGATCTGGATGATATGATCGTGGAAATGGGCGAGGCCACTGCGCGCCAAATTCAAGACTCTATCCAGTCGGTCATAACACGGAATACAGAGCTTGCCAAAGCCGTGATTGATCTTGATCAAGGAGTCGATCAACTCGAGCGGAAAATTGATGCACTTGCAGTCAGGATTCTCGCCCTTCGTCAGCCAGTGGCTGCAGATTTAAGGCGTGTTGTAGCTGCCCTTAAAATCTCAAATCAAATTGAACGTATTGCCGATTATGCCGCCAATATGGCCAAACGTGCACTTGCACTGAATGACATTCCAGAAGTCACTCCGGTTTATGTTTTGCCGCGCATGGTCAAAATTCCACTTGAGATGATTCGAGGCGTGATAAAAGCCTACGTTGATCTTGATCTTGAAGCCGCCTATCGCATTTGGCAATTAGACGAGGAGGTAGATGAGATGTATATGAGCTATTTGAGAGAACTTCTCACTTATATGATGGAGGATCCTCGCAATATTGGCCCTTGTACACATCTTTTATTTATTGCAAAAAACATTGAGCGCATTGGTGATCAATGCACCAATATCGCCGAGTCCATTCACTACATGGTCAAAGGCACCCCTTTTGAAGAAAGCCATATCGAGTCCGCATCATGACATCATATAAATCTCCCTTCCTCCAAGAAATTAACGCCCGTGGTTTTATCAATCAAGTCACTCACCCCCATGAGCTGGATGAAGCACTTTTGAATAATAAACCCATCATTGGCTATATCGGATTTGACGCCACCGCGGACAGCCTTCATGTAGGAAGTTTCGTCCAAATTATGCTTTTGCATTGGATGCAGAAAATGGGGCACAAACCCATTGTGATTTTAGGGGGGGGGACCACAAAAATTGGCGATCCTTCCGACAAAGACGAAATGCGGAAAATGTTAGATGAAGAGTCCATCCAAAAAAACATCACTGGCATCTCTAAAATCTTCCACCGTCTTTTGAAAGTGGGGGATGGCCCTACAGATGCCGTCATTCTCAATAATGATGATTGGCTCAAAAACATCAAATATCTTGAGTTTTTGCGAGATTATGGCAAGCATTTTACCATCAATCGGATGATCTCTTTTGAACGCGTTAAAGCTCGACTTGAAAAAGAACTGCCGCTCACATTTTTAGAATTTAACTACATGTTGATTCAAGCCTACGATTTTCTAGAGCTCAACCAAAAATACAATTGTCGCCTTCAAATGGGAGGTGCGGATCAATGGGGGAATATTGTCTCTAGTGTGGATCTTGTGCGCCGTTTGGGGCAATCTGAAGGATTCGGCCTGACTACGCCTCTTATTACCACCTCAAGCGGTGCCAAAATGGGGAAGACCGCGCAAGGGGCTGTGTGGCTTAATTCTGATAAGCTTTCGGCTTTTGACTTTTGGCAATTCTGGCGCAATACGGAAGATGCAGATGTGGGCCGATTCCTGCGCCTTTTTACAACCCTTCCACTGGAGGAGATCGCACGTTTGGAAAAACGTGAAGGCGCTGAAATTAATGAATCCAAAAAAATGCTTGCCGATGAAACAACGCGCCTTGTTCATGGGGACGAAGCGGTACTGGAGGCACGCAAAACCGCGCACGATCTTTTCGAATCTCAAGGTTCACTGGATCACGCCCAATTGCCTCATATTGAGATCTCTTTATCACAGATTACGTCTGGATTCTTGCTCATTGATGCCTTCCGTGAGTTGGGCCTGGCAACCAGTAATGGTGAGGCACGCCGCCTTATTCGAGGTGGTGGAGCTCGTTTGAACGATTCTGTTCTAAGTGATGAAAATCAAAAACTCGCCCCCTCCGATTTTGAAGAAGGGCTTGCTAAACTCTCTGCCGGAAAAAAACGACACGGTGTTGTGCGGCGGATTTAGATTTTCACACAGAGACGATTTTACTCACCTTCGTGGTGTGCATTACGTACAGGAAGCTTTCCTGCCTTTACGCCTTGAGAGCCTGAATTTGAAGTGCTGCTGCAATTAGCATTAGAGTACTGGCATTGAGCACACCCCTTATCAAAACCGTAGTTATATGCGCAGCCCAATGGGCAACCGTCACTGGTATCAAGGCAGCCAGCGCTCAATCCCTGCGTTAAAATACAGAAAAAGGAGGTAATCATAAGAAATTTTAACATGTGGGTCCCCTGTTCTAAAATGAAGTGCAACACGGTAAAGTGTATTTTGGAAACAAAGACACAGAACGAAGCTGCAAATGAAAAAATATCACAACATGACCCAAGACGAAAGGGTGAAAATAAGCGTGTAGGAGTTCATAACAAATGAGGGTGGTGTAAGCGATTTTTGTGGATATTAACAAACGCCGGAGAATTGGATTTCCCTTAAGTTACGCTAAGAAACAATTACGAAAAAAGAGGTTGTGTAATCCGGATCCATTGTGCGGAGGAGAAATGAATTTTGCAGAATCCAACTTCAATTGCAGGACTTTCTAGGGCCTCAGTTGATCTTCCAGAATGATAAAAGTGGAGAGTTATAGAATTATCAATGAATCCCAACACACTAATCTTATGCGACAGTATAATCCAAATAAAATCAGGGTGAGAATTTCCATTGCATGAGTTTTTATGCCGTCATTGCAGAGCTTGGTAATCAACACCTTAAAATGATATTTTTTGCAAATACGATTGATTAATTTTACCGATCAGAATATAGACAGAGAAATTGAACTTAAATCCGGATTGAATATGATCGTTGTTTTTGGATCGCTCAATATCGATATGGTCATGTCAGTCAAGACAATGCCACGACCTGGGGACACGGTTTTGTGCCCCTCTTATAAGCTGGTGCCTGGTGGTAAGGGGGCCAATCAAGCGGTTGCAGCCGCTCGTGCTGGGGCGGAAGTTAAATTCTTTGGCAAAGTCGGTAATGACGAGCTGGGGAAAATTGCCGTCAAATCCTTGGAAGACAACGGCGTCGATCTGACAGGGCTTTCCAAATGTGATGTTGCAACTGGATGCGCCATGGTGTGCGTGGATGCTGGTGGTGAGAATATGATTGCAGTTGCAAGTGGAGCTAATGCTCTTGCGAATCAATCTGAGATTCCCGATTTTCTTTTGTCAAAAGATCATACCGTTGTGATGCAACTTGAAACTCCTTTGGATCAAAATTGGGATTTAATTGAGCGTGCGAAAAAAATTGGGGCGAGGACTATTTTAAATCTGGCGCCTGCACACGGTATTCCTGTGACGATTCTCGAATCCATTGATGTTTTGGTTTTGAACCAAATTGAAGCCACAACTTTGGCCCTGCATTTAGGATTCGATGTGATTTCACCCTCCGTTGCTGCCCGTAGGATTTCAACTAACTTTGGGATTACCTGCATTGTGACTTTGGGTGCTGAAGGTGCTATTGCATGCTCTCCCGATGGCGTGTGGCAAGTTCAAGCTATGCCCATTCAAGCCATTGATACAACCGCAGCTGGAGATGCTTTTGTTGGCGTTTTGGCAGCAAGTCTTGATTCCGGGATGGCTTTGCCAGAGGCTTTAAGTCGTGCGTCTGTGGCCAGCGGTCTGGTGTGTACACAATCTGGTGCACAATCGAGTCTACCTCTTTCTAATTTAATAGACCAAGCCATCATTGACCTTCCCATGCCTTTGCAAATTGCATAGAATCCAGGCCTAGATTATTAGGTAAGGATACAGATGACATTGCGATTTGGATTGCCGGAATTTCAGAATGACCCTCTTTTTGAACGCCTTCAGGGAACATACCGTGCACCTGAGGAGAAAATTGTTGCGGAATTTCTTGAGACTTTAAATCCCTTTTATACGAGTGAAAAAGATCAGATTCGTGTGCGTGCCGGAAAATGGGTTGAGGCGGTGCGGACTCACAAATTGTCCTCTTTGAATGTGCAATCCATGCTTCAGGTTTACCCACTCTCGTCTGAGCGAGGGCGGTCGATTATGTCGTTGGCCGAAGCGCTTCTACGAATTCCAGATTCTTATACAGCAGGTCTTTTGATTCGTGATAAAATTTCGGAGCTCAATTGGAGCGCAACAGAAGCGCAAGTTCCTATTCAATTGGCGGGGTGGGGGCTTGAGTTTTTAAGAAAATTCATCCTTGAGAAAGAGTCAAAACTTCTCAATCGTCTTTCTGATCCTTTTATTTTAAGGGTCTTTAAAATCGGAATGCAGCAAGTGGCTAATCAATTTATTTTGGGAACCACGATTGAAAAGGCTATCAAGCGCGCAGAACCCAGCGCTTTGCGTCGTTATTCTTACGATATGTTGGGGGAGGGGGCGCGTACGTGGGAGATGGCGCATCGCTACAAGGGCGCGTATCTTCATGCCATTGAAACGCTCAAGTCAGCAGATCATTTAGAAGCACAAAGTATTTCCGTCAAACTTTCAGCACTTCATCCAAAATATTTCGTGGGACATGCGGAAGACGTTCTCAAGAATCTGGTGCCGACCCTGATTGAAATTGCAGAGGCCGCAAGGTCAGCCAGGCTTGCCATGACGATTGATGCCGAGGAAGTGGCGCGTTTAGAGCTTTCCCTTGAAGTCATGGATCGTGTGATGAACTCCGAATCGTTGAAGGCTTGGAATGGTTTTGGATTGGCCGTTCAGGCGTATCAAAAGCGAATGCTCCCCACTCTCGATTGGCTTTGTGAGAAGGCGCAATCCTATAAAATGCCTTTGAATGTGCGCCTTGTGAAAGGGGCTTATTGGGACACAGAGATTAAACTGGATCAAGTGGCAGGACTTTCCGATTACGCGCTTTTCACGAAAAAATCAGCCACAGATATTTCTTATTTGCGGGGCGCACAGCGTATTTTTGAAGGGGAAGGGCATTTACGACCTCAATTTGCAACACACAATGCTTTTACAATTTCAAGCGTTATTGCGATGGCAAAAGGCCGCAGAGATTATGAATTTCAGCGTCTTCAAGGCATGGGAGAACCACTTTATCAGGCGGTGCAAAAGGACTATGAGATTCCTTGTCGAATTTATGCGCCCGTGGGGGAGCATCAAGATTTGCTTGCTTATTTGGTGCGGCGACTTTTGGAAAATGGGGCGAATTCGTCGTTTGTGAATAAAATTTATGATGCAGATTTGGCGATTTCTTCAGCGCTTGATGATCCCTTTCAAAAGTTTGAAAAAACGCAGCCTTCCCGAAATCACAATATTCCTCTGCCTTCCCATATGTATGGGGATTCCCGGCGCAATTCGAAAGGTTTTGATATGCAAGATATTTCTGGACTCCGAACATTGGAAAGCGAAATTCAAAAAGTGAGTCTTGAGAAAATATCCGTTAATTCTAGGCATTCCCAGGGAGAGAGGCGCGAAATTATCAATCCTGGAGATTCCAAGCACGTTGTGGGAGGGATTCAGGAATGCACCCTTGAAGATCTGGAGAATGCCTTGGAATTGGCGCATCAGAATTGGGAATCTTGGGAAATGACACCCGCTTCTAAACGGGCAGAAATTTTGGAGAAGGCGTCTCAACTTTTTGAAAAGAACGCCCCACGTCTTTTGGGGCTTTTGCAATGTGAGGGTGGAAAAACTTTAGCGGATGCCATAAGCGAACTTCGCGAAGCGGTAGATTTTTGCAGGTATTATGCGAACCAAGCGATTCTTGATTTTGAAAATCCAACGCGCCTTCCAGGACCTACGGGTGAAGTGAATACGATTTCTTTAAGAGGTCGAGGGGTTTTTGCCTGTATCAGTCCGTGGAACTTTCCCTTGGCGATTTTTATAGGCCAAGTTACGGCAGCGCTTGCTTCTGGAAATGCGGTTATTGCAAAGCCAGCCTCCCAAACACCCTTAATTGCGGCGATTGCAATTGAACTCTTGCATGAAGCGGGGGTGCCTCAAAACATTCTTCATTTCTTGCCTGGAAAAGCCAGCCTCATTGGAAATATGCTTGTGTCTGATTCCCGTATCAGCGGGGTTGTTTTTACAGGCTCCACAAAAACAGCAAAGCACATAAATGCTCAGTTGGCAAATCGGAATGGTCCCTTGGTGCCACTGATTGCCGAGACAGGGGGCCTCAATGCGATGATCGTGGATTCTTCTGCCTTGCCAGAGCAGGTGGTTGATAGTGTCATAATTTCTGCCTTTCAAAGTGCGGGGCAACGTTGTTCGGCTTTGCGGATACTCTATCTTCAGGAAGACATTTACGACACCGTCATGCCAATGCTAATTGCGGCCATGAAAGAGCTCAAAGTTGGGAATCCCTCCCGTCTTGAGAGTGATTTGGGGCCGGTTATCGATAAAGCGACATGTGATGAAATTGAGGAGTATTTAACCCAAAATTCGAAACGTATTATAGCGCGGGGGAGCGTCCCCTCAGATCTTCAAGGGAGTTATATCGCGCCTGCTATTGTGAAACTTTCAGGAATTGAAGAATTGGAAAAAGAAGTTTTTGGACCTGTCCTTCATGTGGCCAAATTCAAAGCGCGTGAATTGGATCAGGTAATCTCACAAATCAATGAAAAAGGATATGGTCTGACCATGGGGGTTATGAGCCGGATTGAATCCACAATCTCCCATATTCAAAAGCACGCTCATGTTGGGAATCTCTATATTAATCGCTCGATGATTGGCGCTGTTGTGGGTGTGCAGCCTTTTGGTGGCGAAGGTCTTTCTGGAACTGGGCCCAAAGCAGGTGGTCCTTTCTATCTTCACCGATTTGCTGTGGAGCGGACTTTTACAGATAACATCACCGCTATGGGAGGTAACCCCGAACTCCTGACCTTAGGAGAGGGTTGAATTACTTAATGAAAAAGTTTGAGTTAAGAAGGTTTTTCATGAGGTGGCCCTGTAAGGGAGAGATGTTCATTTCTTTTTCACATTGAGGCGATGTTGCTCTAAAATAGCGACGTCAGGGGCGTTGTAAACTTTATGGAGTCTGTCGCACTCACGGTCATTCCTGTTTGCAAATGAGGCGAGGTAGCTTTTGATATCGTGATCTATAACCTCACATTCATCTTCGTATTTCTTTTTCTCGCAAAGAGTTTTTCGTGTGTCCATCAACTTTTCAAGGCCACTTTTATTGCAACGTGCTCCAAGAGGGGACGTGAAAAGGAAAGCGGATAGAAGAATTAAAAGAAAAAACTTTTCAACGCTTGGATCCTCCATCTTTCCGGGATGACATAAAAGGGCAATTTTACGATTCATCGATAATGCAAAATTTTCACAAATCTCCAACACAGATAAATTATTTTTCATGAATTTCACCCCTATTTTTAATAATTTATTAATTAATTTTTTTTACAATAACATAAGATGAGACTTCTGTAAAATATGGAAACTCTCTTCAAAGGATGAATAGGGGTAAGGTATTTTGAAAAAGTGCAGCTTTCCTGTAAGGTCCTCAATTGACTTATGTATTTAATTTTAAGCTCATTAATAAAAGGGAGATAAAAAATGAAAAAATTATTGACACTTTCAGCGTTGCTTTTGGCCAGCGCCAATCTAAGCGCACAAGCAAAGCCTTTAGATTTAGCCGAAACAAGCAAAAATCTTAAAGTGGCAGCTTTAGGCTTGGCGCAAAAGCAATCAGAGCTTGAGAAAGCTCTAAATGATATGATTGCTTCTATTGAGGCAAATTCACAGGCATTTGAAGGAGGAATTAATGCTTACACGGGTATTTTAGATGCCTTGGCGATGGATAATAAAAATAACGGAGACGTTTTGAAACAGATTAACGCTGTTAAATCACAGCTTAACCTTATGAAGGGTAATATTAATGATTTGAAAGGACTTGCTCCTACTTTTAAAGCAGTTCTTGCGCCAACAAATACAGCCCAATCGACTATTTCCAATCTAACATCTGCATTCATTGGAATAGATTCAAGCGTTGTTAATATTGAAAATCAAACTCCTCCTTATTTATGCAAAAACTACAAAGGAGCTATTGTAACAGGGTGGATTCAGACTGGTAACGTTCGAAATACTTGGAATCTTGTTGATAAAAACGGTAAGTATTATTTAATCAGTCCTAATGTAGGCCTTATTGGCAAAGGGACGGAATATGTTGTGAGCCGCACTGTAAAGGGGTGGATAGATTCAGGAATGTTAGGAAGTGATGGTAAGACCATTGTTTGTATGAATGCGCCAACTCCCCCACTACCCCCTAAAAAATAAAAGCTCTTAATTCTCATACATCCGATAGAGCCTCGATCCCAAATGGATCGAGAGCTCGCGGGAAATGGTGTTGATTGAGAGGGCAAGATCATCCAAAGTTTGATGCTCATTCACAAGTTGGACCCAAGATCCGGGATAACACAAAGATTCCGGCACATCACTCACATCCACAACGGAATAATCCATGGAAATACGGCCCAAAATGGGAGCTTTGAAATCTCCAATAAAGACGTGACCCTGATTGCTGAGATCACGGCTAAGACCATCGGCAAATCCAATACCTAAGGTGGCCAATCGGGAATGGCGTTTAGTTTTAAAAGTGGCGCCATAGCCTACGGTTTCACCCTTAGGCACACTGCGGACTTGGATAATTTTTCCCCATAATGTGAGAACATTTTGAAACGGATTGGGACCTTCCAAGGATTGAGGATGCATTCCAAAAAAACCAAGTCCTGGACGGATGATGTCGTAATGATATTCGGGATTTAAAAAAAGGCCACCTGTATCCGAAAGGCTTTTTTGAAGGCGTTGAAAATGAGGAATGACCTTTTGGAAGGCTGCGAGTTGTTGTGCATTCATTGGGTGCCCTGGAATCTGGGAGCAGGCCAGATGGCTCATTACCATCTCAAGGGAAAGCCCTTCAAAACATCGCGCATTCGGAATGTCTTTCATCTCAAAACCCAAACGATGCATTCCCGTATCAATATGAAGGGCGCATTGCAGGGGTCGATTCTCCAGATGGCCGGCCGTTTTCCAAAGCTCATACATACCCGCATGATTCAAAACGGGTGTGAGATTGTGTTGGATAAGTTCATTTTCTGTTCCGGGAAGAACTCCCGTCAAAATATAGATTTTCTCATTTTGAAGGGTTTTTCGAAGGGCAATGCCTTCATCCAAATGAGCCACAAAAAAAGTCTTGCATCCCGCATCCCGAAGAGCTTTTCCTACAGGAGAGGCCCCAAATCCATAACCGTCGGCCTTGAGGACCGCTGAAATTTCTGCATGGGGCGCCAGATCTTTCATAAGCTGATAATTTTTGACAATCGTTTTAAGATTAATCTCAAGGCACCCCATTTCTGTGGCGGGAATAACCGCCTTGGGTGAGAGAGAAAAGTTCTGATTTAAAAGGGGTTTTGATAAGGGGCGCACCGAAGGCTCATCCAATAAAAAAGTCACACAACTGTGTAGCAATATCTGTGCGAAATGACAATTGAGAAAACCAGAATCACCCCATGAAAAAGTTTGTGTCAAGAAGCTATTAATTTATTTATTAAAACCAAAGAGCTGCGTCATCTTGAGAGAGCGATTTGTGACAGCAAGAAAGTCATTTCTCAGGATCTTTTCGTTGCTGCGCCATTTTTAAGGGGGGGGCCTGAAATAAAATTTAACATGACGATTTGGGGAGGACTGTTTTCTGTTTTTAATGAGGTTCCCCTGCGATTGAGGAGTTGCCTTAAAATCTAGATTGTGTCTCTTAATATGAGGTCATTGTATCTTTTCTCTTGATGCCCTCTGGTCATTTAAGGGAAGTTTGGTGTAAGGTAAGGCTAATTTTATTAATGACAAAGGAAAATGGACCTCCATGTTTTTATCTCTTTTTCAAAAGCTGTTTGGATCTGCGAATGATCGGCTTATCAAAAGCCTGGATAAATATGTTCATGCGATCAATGCGCTTGAACCCAGTTTAGAAAAACTCAGTGATGCCGAACTTCAGGGGCGGACCGATTGGCTTAAGGGACGTCTTGAAAAAGGGGAGAGCCTTGATGATATTTTGGTTGATGCTTTTGCAACTGTCCGTGAGGCCTCAAAGCGTGTGCTGGGTATGCGTCACTTCGATGTTCAGCTCAAAGGCGGTATTATTCTTCATCGCGGTATGATTTCGGAAATGAAAACGGGTGAAGGTAAAACTTTGGTGGGAACGCTTCCTGTTTACCTCAATGCGCTTTCCGGAAAAGGCGTTCACGTTGTGACCGTAAACGATTACTTGGCCAAACGCGACTCGGCGTGGATGGGCAAGATCTATGAATTTTTAGGACTTAGTGTTAATTGTATTGTTCATGAACTTGATGATTTGCAACGGCAAATTGCCTATCGCGCTGATGTCACTTATGGCACAAACAACGAACTCGGTTTTGATTATCTTCGCGATAACATGAAATTCCGTTTAGAAGAGATGGTCCAACGTCCCTTCAATTATGCCATTGTGGATGAAGTTGACAGTATTTTGATTGATGAAGCCCGGACGCCTTTAATTATCTCAGGTCCTGCTGAGGATTCTTCTGAGCTTTATGTTCAAATTAATAAAATCCTTCCCCTCCTTGTGCCTGAAGATTATGAGAAAGACGAAAAAGCACGTGCGGTTACATTGACAGAGCAAGGTAATGTGCACATTGAAAACCTTTTACGTGAACACGGGATTATTCAAGGCGATAATCTTTATGACATTCAAAATGTTTCGGCTGTGCATCATGTGAATCAGGGCTTAAAAGCGCATATTTTATTTACCCGCGATGTCGATTACATCGTCAAAGACGACAAGGTCATCATTATTGATGAATTCACGGGTCGTATGATGGAGGGACGCCGCTATTCTGAAGGTCTCCACCAAGCTTTGGAAGCCAAAGAAGGGGTGACCATTCAACAAGAAAATCAGACATTGGCCTCAATTACCTTCCAAAATTATTTCCGACTTTACCCAAAGTTGGCGGGTATGACCGGAACGGCCATGACGGAGGCCTCAGAGCTTTCTGACATTTATAAATTGGACGTTGTTGAAGTTCCCACGAACAAGCGCGTTCAACGTAAAGATATGGACGATGAAGTTTATCGTACGGCGCGCGAAAAATACGATGCCATTATTAAGCTCATCAAAGAATGTCAGGATCGTCAACAGCCGGTTTTGGTTGGGACGGTTAGCATTGAAAAGTCTGAATATATCTCAGGACTTTTGAAAGCTGCAGGCGTTCCTCATAGTGTTTTGAATGCGCGCTATCACGAGCAAGAAGCTATCATTATCGCAGAAGCAGGGGTTCCTGGAACTGTCACGATTGCGACCAACATGGCGGGTCGTGGTACCGATATTAAATTGGGTGGTAACTTAGAAATGCGGATTGCTCAAGAAGTTGAGCAGATACAAGACGAAACCGAAGCCACTGCAAAAATCAAACAAATTGAAGCGCAAATTGCAGAGCGGGCAGAAATTGCTAAAAAGGCCGGCGGCCTTTTTGTGATTGGAACTGAGCGTCATGAAAGTCGCCGAATTGATAACCAACTGCGGGGACGTACTGGTCGTCAAGGAGACCCAGGGGCTTCTAAATTCTTCCTATCTCTGGAAGATGATTTGATGCGCATTTTTGGATCCGAACGTCTCGAGTCTTGGCTTACAAAGCTCGGCATGGAAGAGGGTGAGGCGATTATTCACCCTTGGATCAACAAGGCTCTTGAAAAAGCTCAGCAAAAAGTCGAAGCGCGAAACTATGATATTCGAAAACAATTACTCAAATATGACGATGTCATGAACGATCAACGTAAGGCCATTTACGAACAACGTCGTGAAATTATGAGTCAAGACAATGTGAGTGATTTCATCTTGGATATGCGGGATGAAGTTGTCCATACGATTGTCTCGCGCTTCATTCCAGAGCATGCCTATGCCGACAAATGGGAAGTAGATGCACTGCATGAAGAATGCTTGCGTATCTTTGGACTTGATCTCCCGATTAAAGCCTGGGCTGAAGAAGAAGGTATTGCGGACGCTGAAATCCTTTCGCGCCTTCAAGAGGCCATTAATAAGCTTATGAGCGAAAAAGAAGAACGTTATGGCGAAATGCTAATGCGTATGGCCGAGAAAAATCTCCTTTTGCGGATTTTAGATCAGGTGTGGAAAGATCATCTCTTAATGTTGGATCATTTGCGTCAAGGCATTAATTTACGTGCTTATGCCCAACGTGATCCTTTAAACGAATACAAAAGCGAAGCTTTTGAAATGTTCAACGATATGCTTTACCGCCTTAGAGAAAATGTGACGGGAGTTCTGTCCCATCTTCAAATGGGAGGTCCTGCTGAAGAAGTGGAAGAGCAAGTTGAACATTTGTTGGATGATCACAGCAATGACCAGCATATCGAGCTTCATTACGCACAAGATCCTTTCGATCCCGGGCTTGAGCCTGAAATTGAACAGGCCCCTAAAAAAGGTCGCAAAAAGGCAGCAACTCCCAAAGAAACAGCGCCAAAAAAATCTTCTCGAAAGAAAACTACAGAAGTTACAAGAGATGTAGAAGATTGGTCAGAAACGCCCCGCAATGCGCCTTGCCCCTGTGGATCAGGCCTGCGTTATAAACAATGTCACGGAAAAGTGGAGTAGGGGGGGCGTTATTGCGAGGCTTCAAGTCCCTACGTGTGGCGTGACCTCTTATTTTTTGAACAGTGAATTTAATGAGGAGATCCGTCAGGATTTATTAAGCTCCCTTGGCAAGGGCAGAGACCTTGCCAAAATAAGAAAAACATTAAAGAGGGCTTCATGCAGGAAGTACTAAAAAGACTTGAGGAAAAGCGTGAGTCATCGCGACTGGGCGGTGGTCTCAAACGCATTGAAGCCCAGCATCAAAAAGGAAAACTCACCGCACGCGAACGCATTGAAGTGCTTCTCGATCCTGGTTCTTTTGAAGAATGGGATATGTTTGTCGAGCATCGGTGTTTTGACTTTGAGATGGAGGAAAATCGTATCTCCGGCGATGGCGTAATCACGGGATATGGTACTATCAATGGACGCACGGTCTTTGTGTTTTCTCAAGATTTTACCGTTTTTGGAGGGTCTCTCAGCGAATCTCACGCCGAGAAAATCTCAAAAATTATGGACAAGGCCGTTCAAGTGGGAGCACCTATCATTGGAATTAATGATTCAGGGGGGGCAAGAATTCAAGAAGGGGTTGCGTCCTTGGCCGGATATGCCACAGTCTTTCAACGCAATGTTTTGGCCTCAGGGGTTGTTCCCCAAATCTCCCTGATTATGGGGCCTTGTGCGGGGGGCGCCGTTTATTCACCTGCTATGACCGACTTCATCTGTATGGTTCGAGATTCTTCATACATGTTTGTGACAGGGCCTGAAGTTGTCAAAACCGTAACCCATGAAAATGTTTCTGCAGAAGATTTGGGAGGAGCTACTACTCATACGGCAAAATCTGGGGTTGCGGATTTAGCCTACGATAATGATATTGAGGCCCTCCTTCAAATGCGAAGGCTTTTTGACTTTTTCCCCCTCTCCAATCGAGAAAAGCCTCCCTTCAAATCGAATCACGATCCCATAGAGCGGATCGAAATGTCTCTTGATACGCTCATTCCTAAAAATCCAGCAACTCCTTATAATATGAAAGAGCTTATACTTAAAGTTGTGGATGGCCGGGATTTTTTTGAAATCCAGCCGGACTTTGCACCTAATATTATTGTAGGATTTGCCCGTATGGATGGTAGGACCGTGGGAATTGTCGCAAATCAACCACTTGTTTTAGCAGGTTGCCTTGATATTGATTCGTCTCGCAAAGCTGCTCGATTTGTGCGCTTTTGTGATTGTTTTCACATCCCAATCATTACTTTTGTGGATGTCCCTGGATTTTTGCCAGGAACGTCTCAGGAGTTAGGTGGAATCATCAAGCATGGCGCAAAACTTCTTTTTGCTTATGCAGAAGCGACCGTTCCCAAAGTCACTCTCATCACACGAAAAGCCTATGGAGGCGCTTATGATGTTATGAGCTCTAAGCATTTGCGAGGAGACGTGAACTTTGCGTGGCCCACCGCTGAAATTGCGGTAATGGGGCCTAAAGGTGCCGTTGAAATTTTATTTAAAAAAGACATTACCAATACGGGTAAAATTGAGTCTTATACGGAAGAATATCGCCAAAAATTTGCCAACCCTTTGGTGGCTGCAAGCCGGGGTTATATTGATGATGTGATCATGCCACACACCACGCGCGCTCGTATTTGCAGATCACTTAGAATGCTTGAAAATAAGCAGCTTGAAAATCCATGGAAAAAACATGATAATATACCACTTTAGTTTTTAAAGGAGCGAAAAACATGAATGAAAAAGAAGCCAGAGAATACGTCAAAAACCTCAAGAAATTTTACACGGAAGCTGTAGGGTTTGGGGGTGTTGTGCTTCTCTTTATCCTCATCTGGGCCGCCTCAGGTATGGGTTATTTTTGGCCATTGTGGGTCATCCTTTTTGGGGGGATGGGACTTCTTTATAGGGCCATTAATTTTGGATTTCTGCCTCAATTAACTGAAATGCTTCCCTTCACAAATCCACAATGGGAGGATGATCAAGTCAAAAAATTGACAACGCCAGCTTCTTCTTCAAAGGCCAAAAAAGGAAAAGCCGTTGCAAAGACTGAGGATTACGACGAAAGTGAAGGAGCCTAATAGTTTTTAGTGGGTGGTGTTTGATAATTCGTGAATAACTATCATTCGAGGCCTCTTTCGTGTTTTCAAAGATACTCATCGCCAATCGTGGCGAAATTGCATGTCGTGTCATAAGAACGGCCCAAAAAATGGGCATTTCTTGTGTGGCGGTTTATTCGGATGTGGATCAAGATGCGGTCCACGTGGAAATGGCTGAAGAAGCAATTGCTTTGGGTGGAAAAACGCCCCGTGAAAGTTATCTTGATATTTCCAAAATTATGAAGGCGATTAAGGATTCAGGTGCCGAGGCTGTTCACCCGGGGTATGGATTTCTTTCTGAAAATCCTGAATTTGCAAGTTCTCTTCAAAAAGCGGGGATTGCTCTCATTGGACCTAGTCTAAAGGCCATAGAAGCGATGGGCGACAAACTAAGGGCGCGGAAAATTGCTGAAGAAGCTCAAGTCAATATTATCCCCGGAACGCCTGACTCTATTACCCAATTAAATGACGCCAAAGGGTGGGCTGAAAAAATCGGATACCCCCTTATGGTTAAAGCTTCTGCAGGTGGTGGTGGCAAAGGCATGCGTATCGTTCGGGATCTTCACACTCTTGAGGAGTCGATTAAATCGGCTCAAAATGAGGCGCGTTCTTCTTTTGGAGATGAGCGTGTCTTTATAGAAAAATATATCGAAAACCCTCGCCATATTGAAATCCAGGTTTTGGGCGACAAACACGGCAATATTATTCATTTAGGCGAACGCGAATGCTCTCTTCAAAGGCGCCATCAAAAGGTTATTGAAGAGGCCCCCAGCTCCTTTATCACACCTGAAATTCGAGAGGCCATGGGAGCTCAAGCTGTCGCTTTGGCCGCACGCGTGGGCTATGATTCCGCGGGCACCGTCGAGTTTGTAATGGGGCGTGATCGGAAGTTTTATTTTCTTGAGATGAACACCCGTCTTCAAGTCGAACATCCTGTCACAGAAGCCATTACGGGCTATGATTTGGTCGAAGAAATGATCCGGATTGCCGCAGGAGAAAAACTTCGAATTTCTCAAAAAGATGTCACGTTTAAAGGGCATTCTTTTGAATCTCGTATTTATGCGGAAGACCCCACGCGGGAATTTTTGCCGTCTTCAGGGCGCCTTGTGTATTATCGTCTTCCTCCAACGGATGAAAATTTGCGCATCGACACAGGTGTGAAAGAAGGCGATGAGATCTCAAATTTTTATGATCCCATGATCGCCAAAGTCATCACCCACGGAAACTCACGAGAAGAAGCGCGCTTTAAAATGATGCAGGCTTTGGATGCCTCCTATATCAGAGGAATTTCGACCAACACGGCGTTTCTTTCTCGTCTTTTGAACCAACCGCAAGTCATTGCAGGCGATCTTTCCACTCACCTCATTGAAGAACTTTTTCCACAAGGGGATACGGGAGAAGTTACCCATGACAAGACCTTATTTTTGAGTGTTGCAGCTGTTGTCCATTGGATCGTTGAAGGAGAAGCAAAATCCACGCTCAGTCATCCTGAACAATACGTAATCCAATTTCAAGGCACATTCCATCCCGTAAAACTTATTCCCCAGTTGGATTATATTATGATCACAGGGGATGAGTGGACGGTTTCCTTGAAGACAAATTGGGAGCCTTCCCGATTTTTGATGACGGCTGAGTATAATGGTTGTTCCATTTGTGTTCAGGTTGAGCGTAACGACCCTTCGGAAATCAAGCTAATATGGTATGGACAACGAGCAATTTTAAAAGTGTTTTCGCCAGAAGTGGCCGAGCTCCTCAAACGCATGCCGCCCAAAATCAAGCCAGATTTTTCCCGCCTGGTTATGTCCCCCATGCCGGGGCTTGTTGTGGATCTGCATGTTCATGTGGGACAGGCCATTAAAATGGGTCAACCTGTTGCCGTCATTGAAGCTATGAAAATGGAAAATATCATTCGTGCCGAACGCGAGGGCGTTATTGAAGAGGTTTTTGTCCAAAAGGGTCAAAGTGTTAATGTCGATCAACAATTGGCAAGAATTGGCTAAGCAGTTATAAGTTGAAGTCATGAGAACTCACACGAACATTCCCAATCTTTTAACCTTTGCGCGCCTTGCCATGGTGCCTATTGTGGTGGGATTATTTTATCTTGATCGACCCTTAAGCAATTGGGCGGCAGCTTCCATTTTTATTTTGGCCTGCATTACCGATTATCTCGATGGTTATTTTGCGCGAACCTTAAGTCAAACGTCAGATCTCGGGCGTTTTTTAGACCCTGTGGCGGACAAAGTTCTCATCGCAGCCACCATTTTGATGCTTGTCGGATTTGATCGTATTGGGGGACTTTCCCTCATTCCTGCTGTCATTATTTTGTGTCGCGAAGTTTTGGTTTCAGGCCTGCGTGAATTTTTAGCAGATACAAAAGTTCCTCTCCCAGTAACCCATCTTGCGAAATGGAAAACAGGAATTCAAATGGTTGCCTTAAGTCTTCTTATTATTGATGATGTTCCAGGCTGGCCTTTGCCCATTGATTTTCTAGGGACCGTAGGTCTTTGGATTGCTGGATTTCTGACAGTTTTGACCGGTTATGATTATCTCAAAGCCGGTCTTCAACATATTGATTAGCATGTCGCGCTTACTTGTCCAGCATGCAATTAAAATGTTGTCCCATATGAAAACATGCATCAGTCAGAGCATCATATATTTTTCTACACTCCTCTGGGTGTTTTTTTTCTACGTATGTACACACGTCGTATAATTCCTTCGCGTCATACTTACAGTCCTTATACACATCACAAGGTTTTTTTGTGACGGGGACAGGTTGTGCTGAGATTGATGAGGTTAATCCTATGCTGCTCAAAGCTACTGCTAAACTTAATGTTTTGATAAAATTTCCACTCATTATGATTCTCCTTTTTTGTTTTTTATTGTTTTGGTCATAGTTCTATCAATTTAGAGTTTTTAAATCTCACTATTAACATTAAAAATTTTACATAAAAAAGTTAAAAAATTATTAAGCTTCAAAAAATTGTGAACCTCCACGGGGCAAGCCCCGTGGTATCTCGTTGGCCTAAAGGCCAAGTTCAAGCTGCGCTTGCCTCATATCACTAATTATATGAGGGGCGCTTCATCCATGGGACAAGCCCCATGGTTTTATGCGCGTATAAATTCCACAACTCCTAAATATGCGCAAAAATGTCTTGGTCGTTCCAGCCCATAAGATCTAATTTTGCGCGCGTCATAATGAAATCAAAGCATTTATCAGCTTCCGATTTGCGATTTTCACGGATTAAAAGCGCCTCCAGTTTTTGACGAAGCTTGTGTAAATAAAGCACGTCTGTTGCCGCATATTCCATTTGGGAGGGACTGAGCTCAGGGCTTCCCCAATCGGAGGTTTGTTCTTGCTTGGATATTTCAATACCTAAAATGCTTTTGCACAAATCCTTCAAACCATGACGATCCGCATAGGTTCGGGTCAAACGCGATGCAATTTTGGTGCAATAAATATTTTCCGTTTCAACGCCTAAATATTGATAAAAGGCCGCTACATCAAATCTGGCAAAATGAAATATTTTTTGAATTTTGGGATTGGTCAAAATTGCCTTCAAATTAGGGGCTGCATAATCTGATCCTTGAGAAAATTGAACCAAATAACAATGGCCATCCCCTTTTGAAATTTGGGCCACACATAAACGATCGCGATGTAAATTAAGGCCCAAAGTTTCTGTATCGATAGCGACGACCTCTCCCGGTTCAAAATCATCGGGAAGATCATTGAGATAAAGATGAATATTGGGGTTTTGCATGAGTTTTGCCTCGTTGTGATGGTGCCCAGGAGAAGACTCGAACTTCCACGAACTTTCGCTCACTAGAACCTGAATCTAGCGCGTCTACCAATTCCGCCACCTGGGCCCATTTGTGATTCTCTTTGGGTAAGCCCAAAAGGACCTCCTGTCAATAGACTTCCTTGAAAGATATGATTATACTCGTTGCAAAAGGGGGCACACAACTATGAAAACAATTACGGTTTTTGGCGGATCTGGATTTATTGGCCGCTATGTGATTCAGAATTTGGCGCAAGCCGGCTATAACATTCGCGTAGCCGTGCGCTTTCCTGTCCAAGCTAATTTTTTAAAGGTTTTGGGGCGCGTGGGGCAAATCACCCCCATTTGTGCACCCGTAAATATTCCTGAACTTGTCGATCATGCGATTCAAAAATCAGACGGAATCATTAATTTAACGGGTATTTTGTTTGAAAAGAAAAACCAAACTTTCGAGCATGTTCATGTTGATGGTGTCCGTAATATTGCCAAAGCTGCTCAAAAATACGAGATTCAAAACGTGGTGCATGTTTCTGCATTGGGGCAAGGCAAAAATTCAACGTCTCAATATGCGCGCACCAAAGCATTGGGGGAGGAGGTTTTAAGGTCTCATGTGAAAGAAGCCGTCATTTTAAGACCAAGTGTTGTATTTGGTCCCGAAGATCAATTTTTTAATCGCTTTGCAGAAATAGCCTGTTTATCGCCTTTTATTCCGCTCATTGGCGGAGGTCACACAAAGCTCCAGCCTATTTATGTGGGCGATGTAGCCGAAGCCATTACTAGGGTCTTGGGGCGATATGCCTCTTACGGCAACACTTATGAAATCGGGGGCCCCTTCACTTACACATTTCGAGAGCTCATGATTTTGATGCTTAAAGTTATTGAAAGGGAACGTATTCTTCTTTCCCTCCCTTACTCCCTTGCAACGCTTATGGGATGGTTTGGGCAATTTCTGCCCACGCCGCCTTTAACCGCGGATCAAGTAGAGCTTTTAAAGGCAGACAATATCGTGAGTGGAAAATACCCCACGATTTCTGATCTTGGGATTGATCCCAAAACCGTTGAAGCCATTATTCCTTCATATTTAGGGAGATTCCGGCGGGTGGGGTGAGTCCTGGGCTACACTCGATCAGTGGGGAGTAAGAAAAAATACATAGTATACCCATCGTGAATGAAAGTTGATGAGAAGGATTTGAATAAAGGATAAAAGTGTGCTATAAATTGATCAAAGTGAAAAAAATAACAGCCGGAGGAAACATGAAGTTCAATAGATTTACTAAAAAATTCATTATTTTTTTTGCATTCATTTTTTCATGTGCTTTGGGATCAATGTCACTCTCAGCCGAAACCAACGAAAACTCTAAACCTCAAATCACGAACGTGTCAGATGAAATAGACGATAATTTTGTTTATTCATTTTTGGGTCTTCTCTCGAAAGTTGGGCCCAAATTAACATCTTCAATGAAGCCAGGAGAAGGCTGCTGGGCAGCAAAAATAGAATGTGGAACCCTTGGCTGCTGCAGCAAATGGGTAGACCCCTATCTAAAGAAGCATAAAGCAGCTCAGGATAAATGCAGTTCTATTTGCAATAACCTAGAGAGCTACTGTAAGCCTGGCCAATGTCCTAAAGGATGGGGTGCAGCCTGCGACGCTGGATGCGGTTATAAAGATCAATGTCGCGACTTATGCCCTTGCATTAAGGAGCATTGTAGTTGAGTGCTCTTGAAGGGAGGGATGTCCCCTCCCTTACCACCGCTTAAAAACCAATTCAAAAGAATATCAGGGCGGTCAGTTGTGATGGCATGAGCCGCTATTTGCGCAAGGCGTTGTGCACTTTTTGTATCATTGACCGTCCAGGGTATAAAATGGCCTCGGTTTTGGGTCCAGTTTTCTGCATCCTTTGAGGCCAAAACATCGAAATGATTCGGCCCCCAAAAAACGCTCTCTTTCGCAGACAAAGCCTTAAGTAAATAAAAATACCTTCTTGAGACAAGCTTTTTCATGGGGTGACCCTGTTGGTTTTTGTGCAATGCCCTTGTCATTTGAGGTGAGGCTGGATATTCTGTTTTCAATAAATAAAATAAGGGAATTTTTTATATGTCACTTCCTGCCACGAAAATTTCGCCCATGTCTTCACCGCAAGATCTTGCAAAGTATCTTGAGAAAAAAAATCTCATCGATGGAAAATTGGTGAGTCCTCAAAGTGGAGCTTATTTTAAAGTTTTAAACCCTGCCACGATGGAGACGGTTTGTGAAATGCCGCAATCGGGGGCGTCTGATGTTGAGTCCGCAATTTTATCCGCCGAAAAAGCACAAAAGGCCTGGAAAGAAGTTTCTGCGGAAAAGCGAGGTCGTTTGATTTCCCAATGTGCAGATCTTTTAGAGGCCCATCAGGAAGAGCTCGCCCAATTGATGACCCTTGAAACGGGAAAAGCCATTCGCACAGAAAGTCGCCTTGAGGCTGGCGTTTTTGCCAATTCTTTCCGATATTATGCAGGCCTTGCCATGGAGATTAAGGGCGAAACCATTCCCCATTCTCCTACAACACTTACCATGACGGTGCGTGAACCCATCGGCGTTGTGGGCGCAATTATTCCTTGGAACGTACCTCTTCTTTTAATGGCACTCAAGGTGGCGCCTGCACTTGTTGCGGGAAATAGTATCGTCGTGAAATCTTCTGAAGAAGCGCCCTTGGCCGTTTTGCGTGCAGCGGAATTGATTAATTCAATTTTACCTGCAGGTCTACTTAATATGATCTCAGGTGATGGTCCGGGAACGGGCGCCATATTGGCTACTCACCCTAAAATTGCAAAGCTGACGTTCACCGGATCCGTTGAGACAGGGAAAATTGTCTATGGGCTTTCCGCCCAAAAACTCGCCCCGGTTACTTTGGAATTGGGGGGCAAAAGCCCCATGATTATTTGCGAAGACGTTGATGTTGACAAAGTTGTCCAAGGTGCTGTGACCAGTATGCGTTTCACGCGCCAAGGACAGAGTTGTACAGCTGCAAGCCGTATCTTTATCCACGCGACTATTTTCGACGCTTTCCTTGAAAAATTGAAGGCCAAAGTTAATGCGCTTAAAATGGGGAATCCTTTTGACGAGACTACCGATATTGGAACTATTATTTCCCCCGCTCAATACGAAAAGGTTTTGAAATATATTGAGATCGGGAAATTGGCCTCAGGGGCAAAAGCCCACACTTGCTCTCAATTGCCGGAAAAAGCACCTTTCTCCAAAGGTCTTTATATTCAACCCGTCCTTTTTACAGGCCTTTCTAATGATCATCAATTGGCGCAAGAGGAAATCTTCGGTCCCGTCACCTGCCTTATTCCTTGGAAGAGTTTTGAGGATGTGATCCAGATGGCCAATGATTCCGAGTACGGTTTGGCCGCAACTATTTGGACTAATGATCTCTGCAAAGCACTCAATGCCGTTCATCAGCTTGAGGCTGGATTTGTGCAGGTTAATCAAAATAACGTGGTGATGCCAGGTCTTTCTTATGGCGGATTTAAAAGCTCAGGTCTAGGGAAAGAGGCCTCTTTTGAGGCCATGATTGACCACTTTACACGCAAGAAAACTATCATCATGAATTTGAGGTCCTAATGTGACGGTCACATTTGAAGATATCAAACGCGCGCAAGAAGAACTTCAAGGCATTATTGTGCGTACGCCCCTTGTGCCATCTGCTGTCTTTTCAGAAAAAACTGGGGCAGATGTTTTCTTGAAGCTTGAAATCTTTCAAGCAACAGGGTCTTTTAAAGATCGCGGTGCTTATACGAAGATGAAGACTCTGACACACGAGGAACTGAAGCGCGGTGTGATTTCTATGTCTGCCGGGAACCATGCGCAATCGGTCGCGTATCACGCAAAAGCACTGGGAACCCAAGCAACAATTGTGATGCCCGTTAATACGCCTGTGACCAAAATTATGAACACGGAAAAATGGGGTGCACGTGTCATTTTAGAGGGGACACTTTTGAGTGAGTCTTATGATGCTGCTCAAAAGATTGCGCATGAGAATGGGTATACATTTATTCATCCCTATGATGATCCTGATATCATTCGCGGGCAAGGCACCATCGGCCTTGAGATTTTTGAAGATTGTCCAGAGATTGATGCCGTTATTATTCCTATAGGTGGAGGGGGGCTTTCTTCAGGTATTAGTTTGGCGCTTAAGACGCTGAATCCCAAAATCAAGGTTTATGGCGTTGAGGCGGAAGGATATGCCTCTTTATATTCAGCACTCCATGAAGACGAAGCTCACCTCAATTATGGAAAAAATTTAACGCTGGCCGAAGGCATTGCGGTTAAAACCATTGGAAAAAATTGTTTTGAAATTTTAAAAGACACGCTTGATGATATTTTTGTTATTGATGAATTTCACATCGAAGAGGCCGTTGATCTTATGGTTCGAAAGCAACATATTGTGGCCGAAGGGGCAGGGGCCATTGCGCTGGCAGCATTATTAACCCATCCAAAACGTTTTGAAGGCAAAAAAGTGGTACTTCTGATTTGTGGAGCCAATATTGACCCAAGGGTTTTGGGGACCATTATTTTACGCGGGCAAATTCGGGACGGAAAACTCGCGCGCCTTCGCATTAAAACGCCGGATATGCCAGGAGTTTTGGCAACAATTACAAATATTCTTGCGACCCATCGTTGCAATATTCTCGAAACCCATCACCAACGCCTTTTTTATACCGTTCCCATCAAGATGGCGGATGTTGATATCACAATCGAAACGCGTAATGAAAGACATGTTGAAGAGGTGATGACGGATATCAAGGCGGCAGGCTTTGAGGTTCATCGCTTGCATGACAATAGAGAAGGGTAGGCATTGTATCTTGACGCTTAGACTACCGTTCGATATTGCCCCGCATGGCGAATGAGGGGGAGGCTTTTTTTATTAATTTTCATATCCTTAACATGCCCCACGATGATTTCGTGATCTCCACCAGGATACGTTGCGAATTTTTCACACACAATATAGCCCAAAGAGTCACTCAAAAGTGGACAAGTTGAATTTTCAGGATACGAAAAATTCAACTCATTCCAATCAATTGGCATACGACTTGCAAACAAATGGGAGAGAGAGGTTTGATGATTCGCTAAAATATTAAATGCGAAATGATCAACGTCTCGAAAAATCTCAATGCTGTGACCTTTGGTTCCAAGGCAAAACAAAACAAGGGGAGGGGTTAAGGAGACCGATGTTAATGAAGAAATTGTGACGCCAAATTTCCCGATTTTGTTATGTGAGGTGGTCACAACGGTGACGCCCGTTGGAAATTGGGCCATAGTGTCGCGGAATGTTTTTTCATCAATTTTCATGTCTTCTTTTTACGCAAGAAAATTCGCTTTGGAAATGACGATTTTAATTTTTTAGAAATAAAATTTTAACAAGATCTGGTATATTTTAAAAAAAATAAATGAAAGCAGGGGAAATCAATGTTTTTTGGAATCGGTGCCGTCGTCGTTCTTGTCTGTGTCTTTGGCGCTTATGCTTCCCATGGGGGAAGTTTGGCAGTTTTGTGGCAACCCGCCGAGTTGATTATTATTTTTGGTGCAGCTATTGGAGCATTTGTCATTGCAAACCCTAAAAGTGTTCTTTTGGGAACCATCTCGGGTCTTAAAGCTATGGTTGCAGGGTCCCCATATAGTAAAGCCAGTTATTTGGAGCTTTTAAGCCTTCTTTATATCATCTTTAAATTGGCAAAAAGCAAGGGAATGCTTGCGCTTGAGGCTCATGTTGAAAATCCTCATGAAAGTACAATTTTCAATCAATTTCCAAAAATCCAACATAATCATCATGCCATGGAATTTCTGTGCGATTATCTGAGAATGATGACCTTGGGGACGGATAATGCCAGCGAAATTGAAGATTTGATGAATGAAGAATTAGACACACACCATCACGAGCTTGAACAAATTCCTACGGCTGTTCAAGGAATGGCCGATGGTATGCCTGCCCTTGGAATTGTGGCCGCCGTTTTAGGTGTGATTCACACCATGGGATCTTTGACAGAACCACCAGAAGTTTTGGGGCATTTGATTGGAGCGGCCCTTGTGGGAACATTCATGGGAGTGTTGCTTTCGTATGGATTTATAGCGCCGATGGCAAGCTCAATTAAGGCAGTATATGACTCTGAATCCAAATACTTTCAATGCATTAAAATTGGACTTTTGGCGCATTTGAATGGATATGCACCTCAAGTTTCCATTGAGTTTGCGAGAAAGTCAATTTTTTCAGATATTCGGCCAACCTTTTATGAGGTTGAAGAAACTGTTTCTGCGATTCCGAATCCGGCATAAGGAGATGTAATCGGTGGCCGCTCAACCCAAACCCTCAGATCAACTTCAGCCGATCATCGTCATTAAGAAGATCAAAAAGGTCGCAGGTCATGGTCATCATGGTGGTGCGTGGAAGGTGGCTTATGCGGATTTTGTGACCGCGATGATGGCGTTTTTTTTGCTGATGTGGCTTTTGAATGCGACTTCGGATGAACAAAAAATGGGTATTTCGAACTATTTTGATCCCATCGGAGTTTCTCAAGGTGCAACTGGTGCGGGTGGTGTGATGGGTGGAAAGTCTATTAAATCTGATGGCGTTCTCCATGATGTGACGGCTACTCCCACGGTGGGGCCGCCTTTAGGTGCGGATTCAGAAGGTGATGGGGAATCTGCAGGGACTTATAATAAACCTGCAGACCAACTGACAGTGGAAGAAAAGAAAAAGCTTCAAAAAACAGTTGATGATTATGAAGAAAAACTCTTCAAGGCGGCTGAAGCTGAGCTTAAAAAAAGTATAGGAAATGATCCTGAGCTCAAAGCTTTTATGGACAATTTGAAGATTGATCGCACGCCAGAAGGCCTTCGGATTCAAATTGTGGACGCCAATAACCAGTCTATGTTTCCCTCAGGTAGCAGCCGAATGTATAGTTATATGGAAAAGCTTCTTCAAAAAGTGGCATTGGTTGTTTTGCGGATGCCCAATAAAATTTCAGTAGCCGGCCACACGGATGCCCATCAATATGCTTTGAGGAATAGCTATACCAACTGGGAGCTTTCCTCAGATCGGGCAAACGCCAGCAGACGGGTTCTCATTTCAACAGGACTCTCTCCTGACAGAATGGCCTCCGTTGTGGGAAAAGCAGAAACTGACCCCCTTATAAAAGATAATCCTGAGGATCCCGCTAATCGTCGCATCAGTATTACACTTTTGAAAAAGTCGATTAGTGATCCAGGATTAACTGAAAAACCAGCGGCGCCTGTTGCTGCGCCCAAAGATACTCAAGTTCCAGCCCAGGCAACGCCTTCTAAAAAGCCTTGAGCAGTTTCCCAAAGAGATCCAGAGCCGCTTGGAAAATGCGCACAGTTTTCGATTTGGATATCTTCGGACATCCGAATGACGTTATTTTTTGATCCAAGGTATTCCGTAGGGATGTGTGTAGGATCAATCGTCGTCGTCATCATTGTTTGCAATAGCCGCGCGCCTAGAGGCAAGGCCTAACTTTAAAGCTTGCGTTGTTTTTTCCTGAGCAACCTCTTCCTCATGAATTTCTTTTGAAGTCTTTTTCTTTTGGGGCGTTTCGGGCTTGGTAAGTTCTGATGTCGTTATTTTCGAGGTTGTAGGTTTGAGTTCTGGCTGAACTTCTTTCTCGCCAGCTTGGGTGCTGACTTGAGATTGTGTTGACGGGGTGTAGGAAGGCTCATCATCCCAACCCTCGTTGTCCTCATCCTCAGTATCGTTAGTATTTAAAAGGCCCTTGCTTTGCAAGGCTGAGAAAAGAACACCTGCCAAGTCTTGTGGTTTTTCTTTGACAATAGCCCCTGTTTTTTGGAGTTCATTTTTTTTCAATAACAATTGTGCATCAATTTCTTCGGTTGTTTTTTGAGTTTTGAAAAATTTTCCTTGTCCAATTTGATCCAACACTCCACTCATGGTGGATTTTGGTGCCGCTTTTTTTTGAACCGTTTTTTGGACTTCAGGCTGGGTATTCATTTCCTTCGTAGGCGGGGGGGGAGGGGGTGGGACAAAACCTTCCTGTTCCTCTAGTTGTGTCCCAGGGGAGGAGGTGGTGGTGGAACTATATTTTCCTCTGTGATCTGATTATTCAATTGAATGGGTTCATCTATAGGTCCAGCAAGGGTGCATTGTGTCTCCAAAGTGGGGATAGTTATTTCAGGTTGCATTTCAATTTGTGGTTCAAGATCAGTAGCCATTTTCAAAGTTGAGGATTCAACCTGAATGGGTTCATCTATGAATCCAGCAAGGGTGGATTGTGTCTCCAAAGTGGGGATAGTTATTTCAGATTGTATTTCAATTTGTGGTTCAAGATCAGTAGCCATTTTCAAAGTTGAGGATTCAACCTGAATGGGTTCATTTGTAATTGTTGTAGCGCTGGAGTGGACGTTCAATTCATTAGGCATCACATCATTTATATCAGTTGTTGTCTCCAAATTGTCGCGGGGGGGAAGAGGAGGTGGGGATTCACTATCTTCAATTGAAGGAGTGATCTCGACGATATCGCGGGGAAGTGGGGGGGGCGGTGTTTTTTTCAGAATTTTACTTTTTGCATCAGGATTGTTCTTCATGCTGACGGCCGCCTGTTTATTGATTTCCTCTTGTTTTGCCTCAAAATCTGAGAGTTTAATGCTTGTTTTTTTCAGATTAGCTTTGAAATCGATTTGAGTATTTTTCTCGGTAGCGGCGCCTCCTTTGGTGAGCTCATTCTTTTTGAGCCCTGTTTTGAACGCGCTTTTTAAGGCTTCAACCAATGGATTGCCTGAAGAGGTTTCAGAATCTGAGATTATGTTTTCGGATGATGCAGCTTTTTTAAGGGAGGATCCTAATTTGATTTGATCGAGGAAACTACCTTGAGGTGCATTTTTTTTCGTTTCTGAGATCTTTTTTTGAATGTCCAAAGCTTTTTGGGAAAGAGGTTCTTTTGTCATTGTTTTTTGAATTGAAGTGCCTTTTCCTGAAAATTTTTGACTATCTTTTTGGCTTCTTTCTTCGGCTTTTGTTTTAAGAAGATTAAAATCGTCTTGAGAAATTTTCCCTGAATCTACATCCTTTTGGCTTACCTTTGTCCATTTGCCCTGGATTTTTGCGTCAAAACTTAAGGATTCTGTTGAGGCTCCGCTAATTGCTTTCATCTTTTCTTTGAGAAGGGCTTGATGCTCTGGAGAATTATATTCGGTCTTGGAAAGTCCTTGATCCGACGAAGCGGTACTTGATATTTGGATCTCAGCTTTTTTCGTGATCCCTTTTTTGAGAAATATTTTTCCCAGTTCTTCAAACATTTTTCCAGATTTGCTGACGGTTTCAGAATCGACATTTGATTTTTCGAGTGCTTTTTTGAGGTCACCCTTTCCTTTTGCCATTTTTGCACCTGAAAATCCAAAAGAAGGGGGAGGTGGAGGGGGAGGAGGTGCGCCCATTTCATCTGCGTCTGAATAAGATTCAGGAGAAGGGGGAGGTGGAAGCGGGGTATCTAAACCGCTTTCATCCTCATCTGAAGCACTCGTTTCAACGCCAGCGTCTATTTGTGGTGCGTTTAAAGAAGATGACAATTTATGTTGAGAACTACTGAGATTTAAGTCCTCAGGAGTTCTTTGAATTTCTGTGGGAGAGGGCGTTTTAATAAAGGCGCCCTGGTTTGAAAGGTAATCTTTTACAGAATTTTTGACCCAGTGGCTTACGGAGTTTTCAATCCATTGTGTTGTTTTTTCTGCCTCCCCAAAAGCATGGGGTGAAATTGATTTGTGAAAATCTGTCGGATAAAGAACGCTGGTGTCCAGAGAGGAAGAGCCCTGTTCGAAAGCGCCTTCACTACTTTGAGAAGCCTGATCCGAAGAGGATATCGAGTTTTGAGCGCTTAAATTTCCTTTTGAGTGTAAAATGGGGGTTAATAACTGCTCTTTAAAACCTATCTAAACTTGTATATAGTTATCCAATTATGGATAAGTTATTGAGTATCAGAGAAGCCAGTCGTATTCTTGGAGTGTCAAATGGCACATTAAGGCGATGGGAAAAAGAGAGTCGCCTTGTTCCCGAAAGAACAGCGGGAGGACAAAGACGTTATCCTTTATCTGCCTTGCGCCCTCATCTTGTTCGCACTGAAAAGATAGATAGAAAAACGCTTTGCTATGCTCGTGTTTCCAGTCACGATCAACGGCAGGATTTGGAAAGACAAAAACAAGTCCTTGAGATGTATTGTGCAGCTCAAGGTTGGAAGTTTGAGACCATTGCGGATCTTGGCAGTGGTATGAATTACAACAAAAAGGGTCTGAAGATCCTGATTAGTGCCATTTTAGACAGAGAAGCAGGTCGATTGGTTTTAACCCATAAAGACAGGCTGTTAAGATTTGGAGCAGAATTAATCTTTTCCATTTGTGAGATGAATCAGGTAGAAGTTGTGATTATCAATCAAGGGAAAGAACCCTCTTTTGAAGAGGAACTCGCCAAAGATGTGTTGGAAATTATCACTGTTTTTTCGGCCAGATTGTATGGTGCGAGAAGTAAAAAGAACAAGAAATTATTGGAAGGTCTGAAAGAAGCCTACGATGCTGTTAGTTCATAAAGTAGAATTGAAGCCAAATAATAAGCAGGCGACTTATTTTAGAAAAGCCTGCGGTGTTGCACGCTTTGCTTATAATTGGGCTTTAGATCAATGGAAGAAACAATACCAGAATGGTGAGAAGCCTACAGAAATAAGCCTGCGTAAACTTCTCAATGCTTGTAAGGCGGAAGAATATCCTTGGATGCAAGAGGTCACTAAAAATGCCCCTCAACAAGCCATCAAAAATTTAGGATCAGCTTTTAACCGCTTTTTCCGCAAACAGGGAGGATATCCCAAGTTTAAAAAGAAAGGAATCAGGGATAGCTTTAGAGCGGACAATGGTCCGCCCCAAAAAGGAGAGTCTGCCATTCGTGTGACAGGTAAAAAGATTCAAATTCCTTGTTTGGGATGGGTCAAAATAACAGAGAATTTGAGATTTCAAGGACAAATAAAATCCTTGACGATCTCAAGAGTTGCAGACCGATGGTTTGCATCCATCAGTGTTGAAATAGACAAACTGCCTCATGTACGCAAGAACCAAGGTATTGTGGGTGTGGATTTGGGTATTACAAAACTGGCAACTTTATCCAATGGCATGGTTGTTGAGGGAGCAAAGGCACATACCGCTTTGCTGAAGAAGTTAAAACGATCTTCTCGACAGCTATCTCGTAAAGATAAAAAGAGTATGAATTTTAAAAAGCATACTCAAAAACTGGCACGTCTTCACGCCCGAATCGCTAATATCAGACGTGATTATCTCCATAAGGCAACAACCGATATTGTCCTGAATCATCATGAAATTGGCATTGAAAACCTAAATGTCAAAGGTATGTCAGCGAACAGAAAATTAGCTCGACATATTTTAGATCAGTCTTTTTATGAATTCAGGCGTCAATTGGAATATAAGGCAGGTCTCTATAATGCTCAAATTTTTGTTGCTGATCGGTTCTTTCCGTCAAGCAAGCTCTGCCATAGCTGCGGATGTGTTTATGCGGATTTAAAGTTGTCGGAGAGACATTGGACGTGTCCACATTGCAACCAATCTCATGACAGAGATGTGAATGCAGCCCTTAATTTACAACGTTTATGTACGGGCAGCTCGCCCGAAACTTATGCCTGTGGAGTGGGAAGCTCTGGCTCATTTGCTCGTCAAATAAGTGAAACTACCTGCGTTGAATCAGGAATACAACACCATGCGTAACTTTAGTAAAATATGGTTAGGTTTGGATAAGTTTGTAAGAGCGGATGTGGAGGTTGCGCCAAGTGATTGATTGTCTTGAGTGGCTACTTTATCTTGAAAGAGGTTAATGTCGCCCCTCACTTCAGGACGGGGGCTTCCTTTGAGAGAATGTTCTGGCCCTATATTGTGTTGGGGCGCGGTTTTGGCGAGGGATGGTGCAAAACCTTTAAATGCTGAGCCTACCCCGGTTTTTGGATTTTGAAAAGAAGCCAGCGAAAATCCGCCCTCACCGCTGCTTATGGAATGTCCGCTGAGATCCGTCAGAGATGTTGTTTCTGAGGCTTTTCTCATCGCATCTTGAATTCCCTCACTGCTGGGGTGAAAAATTCCTGCCAGTAAAGTGGCACCTACTGCAAAAATAGAAGTCAATGTGGGCATAATATTTACCTCCAATGATTGAGGTTATGAATTCATCAACGTGAAATTAAATTTATTGCTTATGATTAAATTATAATTCAGAATTAATTAATTTTTTAATAAAATGGCTGTAAAATTTTCTATATCCAGATTTACAAAGAATTGCTTGACATTTGATGTCAAAGTCACCTACATCTAGGTAAAATTTATTCAAGAGAGCGAAATCATGAAAGTTGTAAACTCACTTAAGTCAATCAAGAATCGTGACAAGAACTGCCGCGTTATCCGCAGAAAAGGTCGCGTTTACGTGATTAATAAAACCAACCCACGCTATAAAGCGCGTCAAGGTTAATCATTCTATTTTTCTTTTAAAAGGGGTATGAGATGGCTCGGGTTACGGTTGAAGATTGCATTTTAAAAATTCCAAATCGTTTTGATCTGGTTTTGGCTGCAGGGCAACGCGCACGTCAAATTGCTGCAGGTTCTCCTTTGACGGTCTCCAGAGATAATGACAAAAATCCGATTGTGGCGCTTCGGGAAATTGCCGCCGGAAATGTCCATCCGGAAGAGCTTGAAGAAAGCCTCATTAAAGGTCTTCAACACTATGTTGAAGGTGACATGCCTTCCGATGATGAGCTCATGGAATTTCTGAATGAAGAAGAAACCTTAAAAGGTCAGTTTTCCTCTTCAAATATTAAAGAAACTGAGCTTGCCCTCGGCTCTGAAATCAGCGATGATGAGTTAGAGGAAGAAATTGATGCAGACATCACAACAGAGGTTATTTTGGAGAGTGACGAATAAATCGCTCCACTCTGTCTTGCTTGTTTTTAGAAAACCCTCGCCTTAATTGATTGCGGGGGTTTTTTAATGATACGTCAATTTGAACTTGTTGAAGCCGTTCGCGCTTATGATCCCGATGCGGACGAAGATCTTCTTAATCGTGCTTACGTCTATTCGATGAAGGCGCATGGAAATCAAGTGCGAGCCTCAGGTGATCCTTATTTTAGTCATCCTTTAGAAGTGGCTGGCATTCTTGTGGGGCTCAAATTGGATGTCGCCACCATTGTCACAGCACTTCTTCATGATACCGTTGAAGATACTTTAGCAACCATTGAAGATATCGAAAAGCATTTTGGAAAAGAAATCGCCTTTTTGGTTAATGGCGTCACGAAGCTGTCCCAGTTAGAACTTCAGTCTGATCAAAGTAAGCAAGCCGAAAACTTCCGTAAATTGGTAGTTGCGATGTCTTCAGATATTCGCGTTCTTTTGATCAAACTTGCCGATCGTTTGCATAATATGCGAACTCTTCATTACGTGCCTGCCGAAGAAAAACGTAAACGCATTGCACGTGAAACCATGGATATTTATATGCCTTTGGCTGAGCGTATTGGTATGCATGAGGTTAAAGATGAGCTTGAAGATCTTGCCTTTGTCCAACTTCATCCCGAGGCCCGGGAATCCATCGTCTCCCGACTAAATTTTTTAAGAGAACAAGGGGGAAACCTTGTCAAACCCATTATTGATGAATTGCGGGAAGTGCTTCAAGAACATGGTCTTCATGCACTTGTGATGGGGAGGGAGAAAACGCCTTGCTCCATTTGGCGCAAGATGCAGCAAAAAAATATCACATTTGAACAACTTTCAGACATCATTGCCTTTCGAATTATCGTTGAGACCGAGGCTCAATGTTATCAGGCTCTCGGGATTGTTCACGGGACTTATCCCGTTCTCCCTGGTCGATTTAAAGACTATATCAGCACATCCAAAGAAAATAATTACCAATCCATTCATACGGCTGTTATTGGGCCGAGCCAAAATCGCATTGAAATCCAAATCCGTACCAAGTTGATGGATGAAATTGCAGAATATGGGGTTGCCGCGCATTGGGAATATAAACAAGGGGCTGTTCATGATGGGCACCAATATCGCTGGTTACGAGGGCTTTTGGATATTCTCGAAAACGCTGAAGATCCTGAAGATTTTCTTGAACACACAAAATTGGAAATGTTCCAAGATCAGGTTTTTTGTTTTTCACCAAAAGGCGATCTTATTACACTGCCCAAGGGGGCTACCCCTATTGATTTTGCGTATGCGGTGCACTCGGGTGTAGGGGATCATTGCACGGGCGCCAAAATTAATGGTCGCATTATGCCCTTGCGAACTGCCTTGGAAAACAGAGATCAGGTTGAAATCATGACCTCCAAAAATCAAGAGCCTTCGCCCACATGGGAGCGCTTTGTTGTCACAGGAAAAGCACGGGCTTCGATCAGGCGTTATATTCGCCAGCAAAAACGTCACCAGTTTATAGATCTTGGAAAATCCCTCATTCAAAAAGCGTTTAAGCATGAGCATATTCCCTATTCAGATAAGGATCTGGAGCCGGGAATCAAACTCTTTGATTTTCATACACTGGACGATCTTTATGCCGCTATTGGGGAGGGGGTTAAAACAACGAACGAGCTAATCAGGACGTTGTATCCAGCCCACGTTTCAGACAAACCCAAAAAAGAAGATCAACCAAAAAGAAAGAAGAAACCTGCCGATGATGCCTTGGCGCTTTCGGGACTCATTCCAGGCATGGCCGTTCATTTTGCAAGGTGTTGTCATCCCGTTCCTGGGGATCAAATTGTGGGGATTGTCACTACTGGAAAAGGCGTCACCATTCATACAACAGACTGTAAAACTCTGGCACGCCTTAAGGTTTCACCTGATCGCTGGATTGATGTTACGTGGAACGCCAAGAAAAACAAAGAAGACGATCATATCGCGCGGATTGAATTGGTGGTTATGCATCAACCCGGATCAATTGCGGCCATTACGGGCGTGATTGCCCGGCACGAAGCCAATATTATAAATATTAAAATTAACAATCGAAGCTCTGATTTTTATGATTTCACCATTGATCTTGATGTCAAAGATACCGAGCATTTGTCTGATATTATCGCTTCGCTCCGCATGCTCTCTCGTGTGGTTGAAGTGGAGCGGAAGTAATTTTTTCGTTTATTTTTCCCTCATTCTCAATACAGCAAGATGATAAAAAAAGAAGAATTTAAATCATGAAACGTTGTTGAATGGAAATGGTAGTATTCTCGCGCCAAATTAACGTCTATAATTTTATATAAATTTAAATATATATTAACGAAATTGATTTATAAAATGCCCTTGTGTTGAGGAGAAATATTTTAAATTAATCGCCCTCAATTATAAAACTCATCTCAAGAAAGGGAATAGTATGCTGAATACAATCAATTTTCCGCAAGGAACAACTGGTACAACTTACAGCTCAACCACACCTTTGTGGAATCTGGCTCAAGATCTTTGCCGTTTTGCAAATCTCTCTGCCAACACTTTAGGGAACATAAACGGTTTGAATGGTTTCAATCCGTTAGGCTCAGGCATTTACGGTCAAAACACTGTGGGTTCGCCACTCAACACATTGGGAACTTCACCTTTTGGATATGGTGTAAGCCCGCTTCAATCCACTGTTCAAGATGTGGCTTCCCTCTGTGGCCTTAATTCAGGATTGAATCAAAGTGCTTTTGGAAATCCATTTTTGGGAAATTTCGGAAGCTCACCTTCCGTTTTAAATTCCACATTGCATGCCGGAGTCCAAGCGGGTATTGCCTATGCTTTTAATGCGCTCGCCTCACAATGGGGATGTGCTGGAGTTCAAAATCCTTTCGTGCAAGGCCTTAATAGTGCATTCTCTGGGGTTTCTCCCACAAATTATGGAACTTCAACGACATCTCTCAATTGCATTGATAATGATCACGAGTTCATTGTTGAATGCTGGGCGCCTGGTGCTGAGAGTAAAAACACAAGCGTGACAGTGGTGGGCTCTGAAATCAGAATCCGTGCGCATGCGGCAGGAGTCATGCATACACACACACACGGAACGAGTTCTGGATTTATTTCAGTACCTCTTCCTGGCGTTGTGGACGTTTCTGCAATTAAAGCCACTGTGAAAGATGGCATTGTCAAAATCGTATTGCCAAAGACAAAAGCTGTGACGGACACCATTCGTCAAATTAAAGTCGCTTAGCTTAGGCACCCATCACTGCGAGCCCTTTTTTCAGAAGTAGCAGCTAATAGCTGAAAACTTTGAAAAAAGAGGGTGTGGCAATCCAGAGCTACCTGAAAATCAGGCACACAAAGCTCTGGAGTGCTGCACGCCTCAGACACAAGGTCTTGAGGCGGTCTCGCAATGACGGTTTTTTTGTGTCATCCAATTCTCTCACCCCCTCTATAGCGCTTTCATTTTTCAAAAGAAGGCGAATTTTCTCATTCAAATACTGAATGTTTTTGCAGATCGTTTTTCAACTTAGCTCACTCATAATAAGGGACCTCCTCCACCGTATAATTATTTCCTTTTATGGCACTTCTCCGTTACATTAATAGAGATTGGCTGAGGAGTTTATCAAGGAGTTGATGAATGTTTTCTGGATTTTGCTGGACGATGGGGCGGAGGATGGATTTGATTTTGTGCCACCAATTTCAATCATTTGTAATCATTTTATATCGCTTTGGCTATATCTATTCATAGAGGAAAGACTATAGACCGCATTAATGATAAAATTTTCAAATCCTCAATAAGGTATCTTCAAGTTAAAGGAGTATATCTTTGGTTAAGTGTCTCGTTGGAGTTATGGTCTTAAAAACAAATATGGAATTTTTTTAACTTTTTGAGATGCTGACCGGAACGGCGGTGCAGTAAAATAATTCAGCATGATGATTCGGGAGCGTGATGTTTTCTGTTTTTCATGAGGTGGCCCTGATGTTAATTTTTTTTGTGAGACGGATTGGTTTTCCAAACTGAAAAACCAATTCCTCCCAAAAGAAGAATTAACGTGACACCCAAAGAGAGGCTTGCCGGGACTTTGCCATAGAGTTCGGCATAAAAGATTTTTCCTCCAATAAAAACGAGGATAAGGCCTAAGGCGTATTTCAAATAGGCAAATCGTGGCATGATGGCCGCCCAAGCAAAATAAAGGGCACGCAACCCCATAATCGCAAAAATGTTCGAGGTATAAACAACGTAAGGCTCCTGCGTAATGGCCAAAACGGCAGGGATGCTGTCGACTGCAAAGATAATGTCGGCAAACTCAATGATAAGAAGACTTAAAAAGAGGGGGGTGGCGTGCCAGATCTTTTGTCCTACGTGCGTCTCATTTGCGACTTTGACGAAAAAATAATTCCCATGCAATTTTTTGGTTAATCTCAGTTTTTGGCTGATCCAATTTACAAATTTGTTGCCATCAAGAGAACCCTTTGATTTTTTTGACTTAAGTGTTTGCATTCCTGTGATCATCAGGAAAAGTCCAAAGATATAAAGCACCCATTCAAACTGGGTCACAATGGCAATTCCAAAAGCGAGCATGATTCCACGAAGAAAAATAACACCCAGAATTCCATAAAATAAAACGCGGTGTTGATAACGTTTGGGAATGTGAAGAGATTGAAAAATAAGTGAGAATACAAAAATATTATCAACTGATAATGATTTTTCAACAAGGTAGGCCACATAATAATCTTGGGCAGGGTCAGGTCCTTGTTGGATATAAATCCAAACACCAAAAATCAGCGCAAAAGTAATATAAAATCCTGTAAGAAGAAGGCTTTCCTTAACGCTAACTTCGTGGTCGTGCCTATGCATTCCCTTAAGATCGAAGATAATTAAGGCGGCAATAATAACAAAAAAAATCGCCCACGGAAAAATGGTTGTTAGATCAGTTGTGATATTCTCCAAAAGAGGCCTCAGTTACTTTTTGTTTTTTTAATAATAACTGATTATGAAGGGTAATTCTACCTCCAGTATTTCCAGACGGTGGCCGGTGGTATATTTTGAAGAATAAGACCTAGCTTTTTGTATTCCAAATGAAGATCTTGGTGCTTCAAAGGAGATGTCAGCGCGTAGGTATATTGAAGGATACTGCCCTTGCCTCCCATGGCTTTAAAGCACGCCTCGACGATGTTTTTTTGGACGGAGTCAGGGATATTCCGCATGGGCAAAGCAGAAATAATTGTTGAAATATGCCCTAAGCAAGCGGGAGGAAGAATTTTATCTAAGTGTTCGGCATTTCCTTGAATGACCTTGACACCAAAGGGTAGGGATTTCCTCAAGAATTTCGCAAGTTCAGCATCCAATTCCACCACAATAAGGCGAGTTTCAGGAACGCCCGAATTTAAAATTGCGCGAGAAATAGCGCCGGTGCCTCCCCCAATTTCAATAATGTAGTCGCCCTCATTCATCACTGCGTTTCTGGCAAGAAACGACGACAAGGCTTTAGAGCTCGGTGCAATTGAGCCTAATTGCAGTGGGTTTTTGGCCCACCGTTTTAAAAATAAAAACACTTCACCAAAAGGTACTGTAAATTGTCCTGACATTTCTGTCCCTCATCATTTTGAGCGCTATTTATGTCTTTCTTGGCGGCGAAGATCAAGAGAGAATAATTGACAAACCTTAGAAGTAGGGAAAAGCTTCATTAATCATCCGTCATCTTCAATGCCGCTAAGAAAGCAGATTGTGGGATTTCCACGTTTCCAACTTGACGCATGCGTTTTTTACCAGCCTTTTGCTTATCAAGAAGTTTGCGTTTTCGACTAATGTCACCACCATAACATTTGGCGGTTACGTCTTTCCTCAGCGCAGAGACTGTCTCCCGCGCAATAACTTTTCCACCAATAGCCGCTTGAATGGCAATTTTGAAAAGTTGCCGTGGGATGAGTTCTTTAAGTTTTGCACAAAGAGCACGACCGCGTCCTTCGGCATGGGTTTTATGTACAATCATTGCCAGAGCATCGACGGGTTCGGCATTCACCATGATGGAGAGTTTGACCAATTGGCCTTCCTCGTATCCATCCATATGATAGTCAAAGCTTGCATAACCGCGGCTGATGGATTTCAAGCGATCATAAAAATCAAAAACAATTTCATTGAGAGGAAGGCGATAGACGGCCATGGCGCGATTGCCCACATAGGTGAGATCAAGTTGAACACCGCGGCGATCTGTGCAAAGCGTGAGAACTGGGCCTAAATATTCATCAGGGACCATGATGGTCGCTTTAATCCAAGGTTCTTCGATATAATCGATTTTCACGGGATCGGGCATGTCTGCAGGATTGTGGAGTTCGATAATATCGCCATTGGTCATGTGAATTTTATAGACAACGCTCGGAGCCGTTGTCACAAGGTCGAGATTGAATTCGCGCTCAAGACGCTCTTGAATAATCTCAAGGTGCAGAAGTCCTAAAAATCCACAGCGGAATCCAAATCCTAACGCGGCAGAGCTTTCTGGCTCGAATTGGAAACTGGCATCATTCAAGCGAAGCTTTGAAAGACTTTCGCGGAGTTGTTCGAATTCGGCAGCGTCTGCCGGAAAAAGTCCGCAGAAGACCACAGGAATGCTGGGTTTAAATCCGGGGAGAGGTTCGGCTGTGGAGCGTTTCTCTTCTGTGATCGTATCGCCCACATTGCAATCGCTCACAGCCTTAATACCGGCTGTGAAATAACCTACTTCTCCAGGAGACAATTTATCTAATTTGATGCGTTTGGGCGTAAAAATTCCCACCTGATCGACAGGATAGACGGCGCCTTTGGCCATCATTTTAATGCGCATCCCTGGTTTCATTTCCCCATCAATAATGCGCACCAAGATAATCACGCCCAAATAGGCGTCATACCAGCTATCGACAAGAAGGGCTTTTAAGGGCGCAGTTTTGTCGCCTTTTGGTGCCGGAAGTCGTGTGACAATGGCTTCAAGAACATCGGGTACACCAAGTCCCGTTTTGGCCGAGATCATGACCGCATCACTAGCATCCAACCCGATCACATCTTCAATTTGTGTTTTGACGCGTTCTGGTTCGGCCGCGGGCAAATCGACTTTATTTAAAATAGGGATGATCTCGTGATTATTATCGATCGCTTGATAGACATTGGCGAGCGTTTGGGCCTCAACACCTTGACTGGCATCCACAACCAAAAGAGAACCTTCGCAAGCCGCTAAGGAGCGGCTTACTTCATAGGCAAAGTCGACGTGACCAGGTGTATCCATCAAATTAAGTTGGTACGTTTCTCCATTTTTCGCCTTGTAAGTGAGACGTACTGTTTGAGCTTTGATGGTAATGCCCCGCTCGCGCTCAATATCCATGGAATCGAGAACTTGATCTTCCATTTCACGATCGGAAAGCCCGCCGCAGAGTTGGATTAATCGATCGGCAAGGGTCGATTTTCCATGGTCAATGTGGGCGATGATCGAAAAGTTGCGAATATGGGAAAGGTCGGTCATTGCCGTAAGGTACCCCCGGTTTTGGCGTGAATAGAGTCAATCAGTCGTTTTGAAATGACATTGATTTCCTCATCCGTCAAGGTCCGATCGGGGGCTTGTAATTTTACCCGAAGGCCCAAGGAGACTTTTCCCTCGCCCAATTTTGGGTCCGCAAAGTGATCGAAAATCACAACCTCTTGAACAAGCGCTGGATCAGCCTTTTGCGCCAGCAATCGTAAACTATCAGCGGGCGTATCTTGAGAAATAATAAATGCAAAATCTCGTTCGACCATTTGATAGGGGGAAAGGGTCAGTTTTTGCTTTTTGGTTTTTGATTTGGGCAAAGGTACAGCTTTCACAAAAATTTCAAAAGCAACGACAGGACCTTTGAGATCAAATTTCTTCAAGATTTTGGGATGGATTTCTCCAAAATACGCAAGCACATTGGGGCCTTGCTTGAAGACGCCACTGCGTCCGGGATGGTACCAAGCGGGTGTCTCCCGTGTGCATTGAATGTTTCCAACATTAACCCCCATGGACTTAAGAACAGCCATGGCGTCGGCCTTGGTATGAAAAAGATCTAGTGGATTTGCCCGTGTGCTCCAATTGGAGGAGGACACCGTACCATAACGAAGGCCTGAAGCCATGAGATCCTGTCCTTTATCCGTAGCGTTTTGGTATTGAGGCCCCACTTCAAAATAGGCCCCTTGGGCTTGACCGCGAGTGATGTTTTTAGACGCGGCTTCGAGTAAATTCGGAAGAATGCTTGGGCGCATCACTTTCATTTCTTCACTGATCGGATTGGTAAGCGTAAGATCAGATAATCCACCTCCAAAAAGTTTTGAAAGTGGTTCTGAAATAAACGACCAGGTGATGAGTTCAGTAAGTCCTCGTCCTGCGAGCAAACTGCGCACTTCAAAGCTCCGGGCTTGGGAGGCCGAAAGCGGAAAGTGTGTGCGATCGGAGGAAAAGGGAACGCTTGAAATGTGATCGTAACCTTTGACGCGAAGGATGTCTTCCACAAGATCAGCCTCAATTTCCACATCAAATCGCCAAGAGGGCGGGGTGGCGTGGAAGAGACCGTCGCAACTTTCAATGCCGTATCCCAAGGCTTTTAAAATGTTTTGAGATTCAGATTTATCAACCGCAAGCCCCCCTAATGTGGCCGTGCGTTTGGGTTCAAATGTAATGACTTTGGGGACTCTTGGATTGTGTCCTGCAACATATGCTTGGGAGGCTTTTCCTCCAGAAATCTCAAGAATCATTTGGGTGGCATAATCCAATCCGGGGAGGGCGGTTTGAGGATCGACACCGCGTTCAAGCCGATAACGGGCATCAGAATGAATCCCTAATTTTCGCCCCGCCATGGCAATGCGAACAGGATCAAAATAAGCCGACTCAAGAAGGACATTTGTTGTAGTCGAACCCACAGCTGTTGAGGCGCCTCCCATAATTCCGCCCAAAGAGATAATTCCAGAGTCGTCAGAAATAATAATCATTCCGTCTTCAAGTGTGTACGTATTTCCGTCCAGCGCTTCGAAGGATTCACCTCCTTGAGAAAGCCCGATTCTCAAATTTCCTTTGATTTTGTCCGCATCAAACACGTGCAAAGGGCGTCCTTGATCAAAGGCCATGAAATTGGTGACATCGACCAAAGGCGAGATGACTTTGGCGCCAATGGATTGAAGACGTCTTAACATCCACTCAGGGCTTTGCCCTGAGTTGTTTACATCGGAAATAAGGCGCGTTGTAAAATAAGGGCAACTTTCAGGATCTTCCAGAATTGTTTGAATCGATGTTTGATCATGAAGAGAAAGGGTAGGAGAGGGAGGGGGAGTGAGTTGGCCAATCCCCGTTGCAGCCAAATCTCTGGCAACACCATAAACGCCCAAACAATCTCCCCGATTGGGGGTGATTTCAATTTCAATAAAGGGATCATTGAGTCCTAAAACTTCTGCGTAAACGGCGCCCACAGCAGCGTCTTCCGGGGCCTCGATAATGCCTTCACTGGTCTCCGCCAAAAGGAGTTCTTCTAAGGAGCATAGCATTCCTTGACTTTGAACCCCACGAATTTCACCGAGTTTCAAGGCTTGACCTGAAGAGGGAATTTTGTCCCCCGGTCTGGCCAAAACCGCTTTGATTCCTGTTCGGGCATTGGCGCCCCCACAAACGACTTGAACCTCTCCCTCTCCCGTTTCAATGCGACAGACCTTCAAACGGTCCGCATTGGGATGTTGGGTCGCCTCAATGATTTTGACAACTTTAAACGGTTTTAAAGCAGCACTCTTGTCCTCAACTTTATCAACGACAAGGCCCAAATTCGTAAGAGTCGTGCAAATTTCTTCGAGAGATGCATCTGTTTTTAAATAAGTTTTGAGCCAACTCAGCGTGAATTTCATGATATTAGGCTCCTTTCGTAATTTCCAAAACCATAATTTTGAAGCCACCGCAAATCAGAATCAAAAAAGAGCCTCAAATCATCAATGCCATATTTCAGCATCGCAATGCGTTCAATACCCATGCCAAAAGCAAATCCTTGATACTCTTGTGGATCAATTTCGCAATTTTTTAAAACATTGGGATGAACCATACCGCATCCTAAAATTTCAAGCCATTTGGAGTCCCCATTGCCTGATTTCCATAAAACATCAACTTCTGCAGAAGGCTCTGTAAACGGAAAATATCCTGGGCGAAAGCGAACTTGAAGATCGGGATCTCCAAAAAAGCGCCTCAAAAATTCCTCAAGGCAACCTTTCAAATGTCCCATGTGTGTAGATTTATCAATGACGAGCCCCTCAATTTGATGAAACATTGGCGAGTGAGTCGCATCATAGTCAGATCTGTAAACACGACCGGGGCAAATAATGCGCAACGGTGGTTTTTCTTTGAGCATCGTTCGAATTTGAACGGGAGAGGTGTGTGTTCTTAATACAAGAGGATCTTGGCCTTGTCCGGGCAAATAAAATGTATCCTGCTCTGCGCGGGCAGGGTGTTCGGCCGGAATATTGAGTGCAGAGAAATTATGAAAATCAGATTCAATATCGGGTCCTTCCCGTAGCGTGAATCCCATCTCACCAAAAATAGCAATGCACTCATCAATGGCTTGAGAAATGGGATGGATTTTCCCTTCCATTTCAGGGCGTGGAGGGAGCGAAATATCGATCGTCTCAGACGCCAATTTCTCATTGAGCTCTTTGTCCTCAAAATGCCTTTCCTTCTCCTCAAGGAGGGAAAGAATATGATCTTTAAGAGTATTGAGCTCGCCTCCTCGAGATTTGCGTTCCTCAGGAGATAAAGATCCCAAAGATTTCATTTCCTCGGTGAGTGTGCCCTTTTTTCCCAAAATGGAAACGCGCAAGGATTCGATATCATTTAAATTTTGGGCCCTTTGAACTTGCTCTTCAAAACTTGTCTTTAACTGATGGAGTACACTCATTGAATTCTTTCAAGCTTAAACTTTAACTCAGATGTCTTATAGCACGCATCTCCCCCCCTTCGCCAAGAGGGGAGAGGTAATTATTTTTTTATGACGAGGGTGCGTGTTAAACGGATATTAATGTCATTAAATACGATTTTAATTTCAATTTCAATTAGTTGTTATGTATGGGAAATTGAAAAACTTGATTTGTGAAGAGGCATGTGGTAGTTGGTAAATATAAGCTGATTGGATTATGTGTTTTTGGATTGACGTTATCTCATGAAAAAAACACTTGGACGCCTAAGACGATATTTCTTCGCCGTCACTAACTCACAATGTATTGTCTCCTGAATTTATTTCAGGATCTCCTTAAAAACGGTGTGGGAAACAAAAAGATCCTGAGAAAGGATTTCCTTGTTGTCACAAGTCACTTTCTCAGGATGAAAACAGTAGCTTACGTATCCAAGAAGCTTCTGAGTTTTCTAGAGCGACTAGGGTGCTTGAGTTTCCTCAAGGCTTTGGCTTCAATTTGACGAATGCGTTCGCGAGTGACTGCAAACTGTTGTCCCACTTCTTCCAAAGTATGGTCTGTATTCATTCCAATCCCAAAGCGCATTCTCAAAACGCGCTCTTCACGAGGCGTTAAGGTCGCCAAAATTCGGGTGGTTGTCTCACGCAGGTTGGAGTGTACCGCTGCATCCACAGGAATCACAGCAGATTTATCTTCAATGAAATCTCCAAGATGACAATCTTCTTCATCTCCAATGGGCGAATCCAAGCTAATAGGTTCTTTTGCAATTTTCATGACCTTGCGCACTTTATCAAGCGGCATTTGTAGCTTTTCTGCCAATTCCTCAGGGGTGGGCTCGCGGCCAATCTCATGGAGCATTTGACGGGAGGTGCGCACCAATTTATTGATGGTTTCGATCATGTGCACAGGAATACGAATTGTGCGGGCTTGGTCAGCAATGGAACGCGTGATGGCTTGTCGAATCCACCACGTCGCATAAGTTGAGAATTTGTAGCCCCGGCGATATTCAAATTTATCCACCGCCTTCATCAAACCAATGTTACCTTCTTGGATTAAATCCAGGAACTGAAGACCTCGGTTCGTATATTTTTTAGCAATGGAAATCACAAGGCGCAGGTTGGCCTCAATCATCTCTTTTTTCGCACGCGTCATATCGCGCTCGCCTTTTTGAACCATACCCACAATACGGCGGAATTCGCCTAAATGAAGGCCGGATTCAGTGGAAACTTCTGTGATGGTTTCGCGAATTTGGGCGATTTCACCTTCTTTTTCAGAAAATTTCGCCCAGCCTTTACCTGCAAGTGCGGAAACGCTTTCAAACCAATTAGGCTCTAATTCGCGGCCAAAATATTGCTCCAGAAAAGCTTCACGCTTCACACCTGAAGATTCCGCAAGGCGCAAAAGGCGCCCTTCGAGCCCCACAAGTTTGCGATTCAGACCATAAAGTTGGTCCATTAATTGCTCGATACGTGAGGAATTGAGGTGAATCCCACGCATCAAAGAAACGAGTTCATCCTTGTATTCATCATACTTCTTCTCAGCAGCAGGGCTTGCCTTTTTGCCTTCTTGAAGGACGGCAATGCGTTGTTCTTGAGATTTACGAAGTTTTTTGTAGGTCGCAGAAATTTTATCAAATGTGTCGAGAACGACGGGACGTAAAGCTTCTTCCATAGCGGACAAAGAAATACCCGTACTTTCTTCCGTGTCAAAACCCTCCTCTTCCTCCGCAGCTACAGGCTCTTCCGTAGGAGGAGGCGCGGCCTCAACAACATCTTCTGGATTTTCTGCATCTTCACGAATAACGTCTTCGTCACTTGGATCTTGAGTATAGGTCGCCTCAATATCGATAATATCTCGAAGCAACATTTGATTTTGGTTCAACGCATTTCGCCACGCCACAATAGCACGGATAGTCAAAGGGCTCTCACAAATGGAGCCAATCATCATATCGCGGCCTTGCTCGATACGTTTTGCGATTTCAATTTCGCCTTCGCGGGACAAAAGCTCAACGGTGCCCATTTCCCTTAAATAAAGACGGACAGGGTCATCCGTGCGGCCTGCTTCTTCATTGGAGACGTTGCCTTTATCGTCGTCCGCCTCTGCTTTTTCTTCCTCTTCAGCGCCGAGCTCTTTTGCAGCCTCTTCATCATCTTCTTCGACTTCATCGACTTCATCAACTTCGGCTTCTTCAGAGATATTAATCCCCATTTCAGAAAGCGCTGACATCACATCTTCGATTTGTTCAGAGGACAATTGGTCTTGAGGAAGAGCTTTGTTAAGTTCTTCATAAGTGACGAAACCCGCTTCTTTTCCTTTCAGAAGAAGAGCACGAACAGCTGCGGAAGAGATCGCCTCTTTCAACGCCCCACCCGATCCTGCGGATTCCTCAGAGTTTCTCTCAATTTCAGCAGTCGCTTGACGATTTGACATGTCTTCATACCTCTAAAAAAATTTATCACATAAAACCAATATTACGCACGGAAAGCAAACTATTCTTTCAAAGAAAGTTGAATCAGGGCTTCTTTTAATGCCTTGACCTGGTCCCAAACCTCTTGAGAGGGAGCTTCGGCAAGGCTTTTGGTTGCGAGTTCAATTTCTTCTTCGAGTCGTTTTCTTTCTAAATGATGATAATAAACTTCCTGCCATCCACGACGGGCTTCCTCTAATTCAGAGGACTCGCGGGCAAAAGCTCCATGCGTTAAAAGAGTTTCGGATGCTAAAATAGTCAGTGCATCTTGATGTCCTTTTAAAATCAAAAAATCTTTTAGAGCCTGGGTACTTTCATTTGTTTCATCAGTCGCCCCACTCAAAAGATCGTCTCGAAGATTTTGCATTTGCTCATCTTGAATTTCAAGATTGGCAAGGTCTTCTACTACCTCCCTTAGTATATGGGGATGGTTTACCACTGTTGCAAGTAGTAATTTTTGCTGAATTATATAAAAATTTGACGAAGAATTCAATAATAAATTTGAATTGTGTAATTTTTTGGCCTCATTGTTTTTATCACGTTTATTTTTTGAGGAATACTCAGTAAAAAATCGACCTCTCAAATCATAACGAAAATGCTGCTTTAAGGAATCATCCTCAATTTTATTAACTTCCTCATCAATGCGTTTTTCTAAAAGGGCAATATTCTCGGGTGTCAGACGTCCTTGGGCTGGAATCAACGTTTTCCACAGTAAATCGACTAGGGGCATAGGTGCGGCAATCAAGTTTTCAAAAACTTTGCGCTGACCTTGCCTTAAAAGACTGTCGGGATCCTGGCCTTTGGGAAGAAAAGCAAAACGTAATGTGTGCCCTGCTTTTAACAAAGGAAGTGCGCGATCCGCTGCCCGTAGTGCGGCTTTTTGTCCAGCCAGGTCGCCATCAAAACAAATGATGGGCTGTGGATCCAGCCGCCAGGCGAGCTGAATTTGCTCCTCCGTTAAGGCCGTACCCATGGGGGCCACAACAGATCCAAAACCGGCTTGGTCCATGGCAATCACATCCATATAACCCTCCACAATCAGTAAGGGCTCTGTTTGAGACTTCCGTGCATTAGGAAAATTGAAGAGAAGTGATCCTTTATGAAAAAGTGGATTTTCAGGGGAGTTTAAATATTTGGGTTCACCCTCTCCTAAAATACGTCCGCCAAAAGCAACGGGTTTTTCTTGAAAATTAAATATGGGGAACATCAAGCGTCCACGGAAACGATCATAGGGAGCTTTTCCGCCCTCAGGTTGAATCCCAAGTCCTAATTCAATGATGGACTCCAAAGGAAATTTTTTAGATTTTAAATGCTCAAGAAGTCCGTAACGCGTATCGGGGGAAAATCCCAGCCGGAACTTTGAAATTGTTGAGGGTGTCATCCCTCTTTTTTCTAAGTAATCTCTGGCAAAAGCTCCTGGTGATTTTTGAAGGCTGCCTTCAAAATAGCGCACGGTTTCTTCTACAATTGAATAAAAATCATTATTAAAACGCTCGGCTTCTTTAGAGGGTACATATTGGGGGACTTCAAGTCCTGCCTTTTGTGCAAGTTCTTCCAAAGCTTCTCGATAGGAATATTTCTCAATTTCCATCAAGAATTTCAAGGCGTCCCCATGAGCACCACATCCAAAGCAATGATAAAATGATTTTTGGTCATTGACCGTGAAGGAAGGGCTTTTTTCCGTATGGAAAGGACAGAGGCCCGTATACTCGCGACCACGCCGGATCAGTTTGACCTGGCGTGATACGATCTCGGATAATCTGATGCGAGCACGAAGTTGGTCAAAAAAATGGCGACGGTCAAGTGTCGTCATTCTTGTGCCATCCTTAGTGTTTGTGAGCCACAGCTGTCTTAACTGGAACTTGAATGTCCAGAATTTGACCGCTGGCAAATTGCAAAGTTATAGGCACCACATCCGCTTCTTGCATGGGTTTTGAAATTTCCATGAACATTACATGCAAATCTCCGGGCTTTAAACTCGCCGATCCGTTGGCAGGAATATTAATTTTTTCAACAGGACGCATTTTCATGACACCATTTTCTTCGATGTGCGCATGAAGTTCAGTGCGATCACAGAATTTTTCTGTTCCTACTTTCACGGCAATCAATTGATCGTCTTGTGTGCCATCATTATGAAGTTCCATAAACATCGCAGAGTTTGGACCTGTGGATGCACGGGCCCACGGATCTTTGACAGTCACTTCAGCATTAAGACATGAAAAAATGGACGCAACCGAAATAGTCATACCTGACAACAAAACTTTGTAATTCATAATTAATACCTCCTGGTAAACACATAAACGATGGGTGGACGTGCGTCCAAAGATGTTATAGTCTTGATCATCAGTCAGGTAAAGAGAAAGCTCAAACTCAAGGGTCCGCGTTGGAAAACAATCTTCAAAATATTCATGGAACCACTGTTCAAATAGAAGACTATGGTGTCCTGCTTTTGGGAGTTGCTGGTGCCGGAAAATCCGACTTGGCCTTAAGGCTTATTGATCATGGGGCACAACTGGTCGCAGACGACCAAACAATTCTCACCCTTCATAAAGGTTTACTTTGGGCGTCTTCTCCTGAGAAATTACAAGGATTACTTGAAATTCGTCATGTGGGAATTCATCAGCTTCCTTTTGTTGAAACGAGCCCCCTCGCTCTTGCTATAAATTTATGCCAAGATCCTGCCGAAAGACTACCTGAAGATCAAACCATATCTTACTTGAGTATTGATCTCCCTCTTTATCATTTGAATCCTTTTGAAGCTTCAACACCCGCCAAAATACGTATTTTGGTTGAACATATCAGTCGAGCCAAAAATGCCGCTTAGTTCTGCACATCCTGAAAAAACTCCCGTTTTGCTTTTGACAGGTCTTTCTGGGGCGGGCAAATCGCATGTCCTTAAGGTTCTTGAAGATATCGGCTATGAGACAATTGATAATCTTCCCCTTTCCCTTCTGGAAACGGTCATTACCTCCGAACGTAATGTGACCATGCCGCTTGCCATTGATATTGATATTCGTTCTCGAGATTTTGCCTCTGAAACATTTTTGTCAGCTTTAAAGCGGATCAAAAAAAATGAAGATATAGAAGCACGACTTATTTTCATTGATGCCGACGATGACATTCTGGCACGCCGCTATAATGAAACCCGAAGACGGCATCCTTTGGCTCACGAACGTCCCGTGCTTGACGGCATCCGTCATGAACGACAACTTATGCTGCCTTTGCGAGAATCGGCAGATCTTGTCATAGATACCTCTCGTTTGAATGTCTCAGAATTAAAAGGCCTTGTTCGATCTCGATTTCCTTTGAATCAATCCACACTTTCGATTTTTGTGACTTCGTTTTCCTATCGCTATGGCCCACCGCGAGAAGCTGATATAGTCTTTGATGCGCGCCTTTTGAAAAATCCGCATTATGATCCTGAGCTCCAACCTTTAACAGGACGGGATCCAGCCATCGGGGAGTTCATCGAAAAGGATGAGGTTTTTGACCCTTATTGGGAGCATATGAAAGGGCTTCTTGATATCTCAATTCCCCGCTTTGAAACAGAGGGGCGTACGTATCTCACCATTGGAATTGGATGTACGGGCGGTAAACACAGATCCGTCTTTCTCACGGAAAAAGTGTCAAAATGGTTGAAGAACCAAGGCAAAAGGGTCAAAATGAAACATCGTGACATCACCAAAGGTCACTAAATAAAGGAAAAGTCAATGCTGGGCGTTGTTATAGTTGGACATGGATATTTTGCACGGGAACTCTTGAGTGTTTTGACGCATGTCGTGGGTCCACAAGATTTTATTGAAACCGTTAATATTCAACCTGATGATAATATGGAAGTGAGGCGGAAAGATATTCTGGAATCCATCAAGAAAGTTGATCAAGGTCATGGCGTTGTCGTTCTAACCGACATGTTTGGAGGGACGCCCTCCAACTTAGCTATTTCTTTGCTTGAGAAAGCCAACATTGAGATTATCGCAGGGGTTAATCTGCCTCTTCTGATTAAATTGATGAAGGGGCGCAAAACACAAACTCTCCATCAGGCAGTTCTTGAGGCACAAGAAGCGGGACGTAAGTACATCCACGCCGCAGGACAACTTTTGAATATGCAAAATGAAGCCACAGCCTCTTAATCTTTCGGTCGAAGTGACCATTCAAAATCGCAAGGGTCTTCATGCAAGGCCCACAGCCAAAATCGTCAAATTAGCGGAATCTTTTTCATCTCATATTGAGCTTAGCCATAATAATTTAAATGTCTCTGCCAAGTCCATCATGGGAATTTTAATGTTGGGCGTACGCTATGGATCGACCGTGATTATCAAGGCCGAAGGATCTGACGCTGAAATTGCTCTCATCGAAATCGAAAGACTCATTAATTCAAAATTCGGAGAAGATTAAATGGAAAACCCGATTCTTGTGATTTCATCACGGGTGCACTATCCAGAATCTCAACATCGTGGTGCGATAGCTGTTGTGAACGCCGCGGGAAAAGTGGTTTATAGTGTAGGCGATATTGAAACCCCCATTTTTCCAAGGTCGGCCTCAAAGTTATTTCAAGTCTTGCCCCTTATTGAAAGCGGCGCGGTTGATGCTTATCATTTAGGACAAGAAGAAATTGCGCTGGCGTGTGGGTCTCATAATGGAGAAGACACGCATGTCCAAATTGGAGAAAAGTGGCTTCAAAAAATCAATAAAAATGAAAACATCCTTGCGTGCGGAACTCATCGCCCCATGGGGAAAAAAGCGGTACAAGAGCTCATCAAAAAACATCAATCACCAACTCCTCTTCACAATGCGTGCTCTGGAAAACATTTAGGATTTATAACAACGGCACTGCATCGTGGTGAGGATCCTCAAGAGTATATCAGTCGACAGCACCCTACCCAAAAACGCGTTGAGCATACCCTTTCTGAAATTACAAACTTCGAGACCTCAACGGCACCTCATGCCATCGATGGCTGTGAAATTCCAGTCATTGCTATTCCGCTTTATAATTTAGCTTGGGGCATGGCGAATCTTGCTGATCCTAAGTCACTCCCGTACGTCCGTCAAAAAGCCATTCATCTTGTGATCGATTCTCTTAAAAATCACCCGAACTTAATTGCAGGAGATGGTGCTTTTGATACAGAACTCATTCGCGCAACCGAAGGACGCATCATTGCAAAAATGGGAGCCAGCGGAACCTATGTAGCATTCTCTTCTGAGCACGCTCTCGGTATTGCGCTGAAGATTGATGACGGAAATATCAAAGCTGCAGAAATCGCCATGATTCATATCCTTGAAGAACTGGGGCTCATTGATACGGAAAGAAGTGAAACACTAGGGCACGAAAAAATCATATTTACTTATAATAGTAAACCTGTTGGAAAAATTCACGCCGCTCCTAAAAAACGGCAATTTTAGAAAAATTAGCCGCATGTTTTCAAACGAATAAAAGTGAAATAATTTAGAAACCAGTGTGGTCTGCCCCTTGGGGGCACTTCCTTTATCCTCCCAAACCAAGCCAAGCCATTATTTAGAGCGTTAACGCTTATTTAACATTTTTGACGTATGTCTATGCAATTAGATTATTCTTATTGAACGAAAAAAACATATTCTAAGGAAAATACACATTCACATGTTTCACACTTTCAATAGGCTCAAAGTGTTTTATGGGCCTCAGACTTTTAAGAAAGGACTACCACCATGCAAAATAAATTTCTCCGGACATCTCTTTTGACTCTAGGATTAGGATTATCTCTTGTCATCCTTGATGATCCTTCCACAGCTAGCAAGGTTGCGGTAACGTGCTCCCAGTGTGATAGGTATTTTGCTGAATGTCAGAAACCCCCTGATGAATGTCGGGAACGTAAAGAACGTTGCATGCCCCGGTGTCTCAAATCGTACGCGCCATGATGTTTCCAACAGCTCTGCCTCTCTCTGTCAAGCCCCCAAAAGTAGGTCCAGTTTGAGCCTCGTAGTGGGGAGAGATATGAGCTCACGAACGCGCCATCAAATAGCGCGGTAGGGAAGTCCATCTCTCTTGCTGAATGAGAAAAAGGCCTCAAGAATAGGAGTAAAGTCAGAGACTCCAAAGAGAATAAGAACTCGCAGAAGCTAATTTTCGGCCCAACTCCCTCTGTGTTTTATGGGCCTCACACTTTTAAGAAAGGGCTACCACCATGCAAAATAAATTTCTCCGTACATCGCTTTTGACCCTAGGATTATCGGTTATGATCTTGAATGAAGTCGCTGCGGTAGATTGTATCGGAAATTGCAGAAAAGATTGGAACACATGTACTGAAACTTGCATAGGGAATAATAATTCAAATTCTATGCAGTGCTTTCGTGACTGTAATGAGAACTACAAAAACTGCTATGAACAATGTAAATAAAACCGGACGTAAAACTTGAATAACTAGAGGCAAAACCGAAGGCTCTGTCCGAGTTCAGATAGAAGTGAGACAAAATTGGGAGGGATGGAGATGAGCTGAGCGCGCCCCCAAATTGCGCTGTAGCGAGGCTCATCTCCATTGCCACACCCAAACCAGGCCTCAAGAATAGGAAATGTAAAAAACCTATTGATAGAGGACATGATGAGGATCCACGGATTACATAAAAATATGCATAGGCTTTATGCATATGCGCGTACACAAGACTGTTTGGACGTCTATCGCAAACGGTATGAAGACGGCGTGAGGCGCTGGGAAAAGTTGAAAGCTGAAAACGTTTGCGATTCCACGTGCCAAGACATTTGCGGGATGTCTCGCGCAACTTATTATCGCCACAAGAAGATCCTGAAGGACCTTAACAAAGGGATGGTTCCCCCTTCAAAAAAGCCACGAAATCTCAACAAACCGCACTGGGGAGAGGCATAACTTCAGCTTGTGAGAGTGCGCCGCGAAAATCCCACCTATGGCAAAGAGAAAATCTCCATCATTCTCAAGCGAGACCATGGGCAAATCCTGAACGAAAGCACCGTGGGAAGGCTCTTCAATCATTTGAAATTAAAAGGATTGATTGTAAATTCTCCCTCGGATTTACGCACAAAACGAAAGAGAAATTTCAAAGGGCACGCAAAACCGTGGACATTTAAGGATTATAAAACGATGAGGCTTGGTGAACGGGTGCAGATTGACCACATGACAGTCACCAAAAATGGTATCTGTTTCAAGCACTTTCAGGCGTGGGAGAGGCGCTCTAAATTCATCGACACGAGTGTGTATGCCCATGCCAAGAGCTCAAGCGCCAAACGCTTCTTGCTTGAGTTTGTAAAGCAGGCCCCCTTTAAAATTCACTCCATTCAAGTTGAGGGAAGATCTGAATTTATGGCAAAATTTGAGGAAGCCTGTGAAGATCTGGGCATTCCGTTGATTGTTCTGCCCCCCAAAAAGTCCACTTACAACGGCGGCGTTGAGCGGGGAAATCGCATATTCCGGGAGGAATTTTACAACAAAAACAACCTCCTGGCTGATTCCATAGGTTCTATGCGCTTTGAGCTCTCTCAAGCTGTCTTAAAGTATAATTCTTATCGGCCTCATCGCGCCTTGAAAGGCCTCACTCCTTTGCAGTATATTCACTCTCATATTCTCGAGGCCTCTTGAGTCTCATTCTATATGAACTCGTACAAATTGAAAAAAGTATTGAAAAAATAAAAATCATTGTTATATTAATTTTGATTTATTTTTATTTTTGGGGAAAAATTTTGTTTTATCGTGTTTCATTGGTGTTATTGACGGGTACAATTCTGGGATCTGTTTCATCGCCGGCGCTTTTAGAGGCCTCGGGTAATCCCTCGGGTAGGAGTGGGTATTTCAATAATTATGATAAAGGAAAAAGTCAGCGCTCTAATGATCGGCGCGATTTTTCACACAAAAATAATTCCTACGACCAAAGTAATTCCCGAGGAAAATATGAGGAAAGATCTCATGGAAGAGGAGATGATTATCGTTCGTCTGAGGAAAAGGGAAATTCCCGAGATACTAAAAAGAAAGGAAATTATTCAAATCCTCAAGAGAAAAGGGAAAGAGGTTTTGGTGCGTCCAACAATTCCCAACCCTCTCAGGACAAGATAGGTCTCAAGAAAATTGATTTCACAAAATCCTTGAGAAAGCGTCCAGAATTTAGAGATCTATTTAATATTCCTGATTCGTATCAAGGCGTTGTAGAATGGTGCAATACCATTCGGGACATCATGAAAGACAAAAATCACAGAGATTATAACAGAAATGTCAACACTATTTTTATCGCAAGAGTCCTGACAAGTCTGGGTCAAGCCGTTAAAAAGAATCCTAAACTCAAATCAGTTTTAGATGAGTACTTTAGAGCGCAAACCGAATTTTTGGACTTGTGGGAAGACCTTGTGGGTATTTTTCTAGAGCAGAATAAATTTAACGAGCAAGGGCTCTCGAATATTTTTTATGGAAATGTGCAGTTGGGCGGAATATTAGGAAGTAATTTCCTCGCAAAGTGGGAAACACAAGCCCTTTCTCGCATCAAGGCATTTAACGAGCAAGGGCTCTCGAATATTTTTTATGGCAATGCGCAGTTGGGCGGAAAATTAAGTTCAGATTTCCTCGCAAAGTGGGAAACACAAGCCCTTTCTCGCATCAAGGCATTTAACGAGCAAGAGCTCTCGAACATTTTTTATGGCAATGCCCTTTTGGGGGGGGAGTTGAACAAAGAGTTTCTCACAAAGTGGGAAACACAGGCCCTTTCTCGTTTCAAGGCATTTAACGAGCAAGAGCTCTCGAACATTTTTTATGGAAATGTCCTTTTGGGCGGAATATTAGGAAGTAATTTCCTCAAAAAATGGGAGGAGGAAGCCACTAATCATCTCAAATCATTTAACGAGCAACATCTCTCGAACATTTTTTATGGAAATGCCCAGTTGGGCAGAAAGTTGAGTCGAGATTTCCTCGCAAAGTGGGAAACTCAAGCCCTTTCTCGTCTCAATGAATTTAAGGAGCAAGAGCTCTCGAACATTTTTTATGGAAATGCGCAGTTGGGGGGGAAGTTGAACAAAGAGTTCCTCACAAAGTGGGAAACACAAGCCCTTTCTCGTCTCAAGGCATTTAACGAGCAAGAGCTCTCGAATATTTTTTATGGAAATGCCCTTTTGGGCGGAAAGTGGAGTGATAACTTCCTCAAAACTTGGGAAACACAAGCCCTTTCTCGTCTCAATGAATTTAAGGAGCAACATCTCTCGAATATTTTTTATGGAAATGCGCAGTTGGGGGGGAAGGTGAACAAAGAGTTCCTCACAAAGTGGGAAACACAAGCCCTTTCTCGTCTCACGGAATTTAACGAGCAACATCTCTCGAACATTTTTTATGGAAATGCCCAGTTGGGCGGAAAGTTGAGTCGAGATTTCCTCGCAAAGTGGGAAACACAAGCCCTTTCTCGTCTCACGGAATTTAACGAGCAACATCTCTCGAACATTTTTTATGGAAATGCCCAGTTGGGCGGAATATTAGGAAGTAATTTCCTCGCAAAGTGGGAAACAGAAGCCCTTTCTCGTCTCACTCAATTTAACGAGCAAGGGCTCTCGAACATTTTTTATGGAAATGCCCAGTTGGGCGGAATATTAGGAAGTAATTTCCTCGCAAAGTGGGAAACACAAGCCCTTTCTCGTCTCAATGAATTTAAGGAGCACGGCCTTTCTAACATTTTTTATGGGCAGGCTCTTTTAGGAAACCCCTTCTCTCAAAAGTTTTTGGGGGCCTGGAAAGAAACCTTTTTGAGTAAAAGGACGAACGGGGAATTTCAGGATCCCTCAGCAGAAATACACAGCATTTATCTGGCCATCCAGCGATTCAATCTTCAAAAAGAGTTTGCTGAAGACCTTTTTCAAGAGATCAAATTGCTTTCGAAAAAACATGGAAAAAAAAATAAAATAACAACGTCCCAACTTCAAAATTCTGTTTTTGAAAGCCTGCAATTTTATTCCAAAGATAAAGACCTTGGAGATCTTGAGAAAGAGGCTTTCTTTGAGTCCGTCATGTCTCCTGTGGATATCTATCTGAAAAAATATGGAATTGTTGTTGAAGTTCAGGGGCCTTCTCATTTTCTCAGCGATCAGAAAACGGCAAAACCAGAAGATAGGCTTAAGGAACACATTCTTCTCAATGACTCAGAGGGAAAAGTTTGCTCTGTTCTGGCCATCCCTTATTTTGAATGGAATTCGTTGAAAAACGAGCAAGAAAAGGTCGACTATTTCAATAAAAAGCTCTTCCCTATTGTCCAGGAGTTGAATTTAAGGTCTCCACATCAGGAGACCTTAAAGGACAGTGACAATTTGAAATCCTCAGCCATGAATATTGTTTTGAATTTAGGGGAAGGCAAAGATCTAAATGAGAGAAATCTTAGGATTCCCTATAAAAAGAGGAAGTTCCCATTCTCAAACGATGGATTCGACAAAGATACCGTGCCTGGCGCATATGAAAGTTCCGAAAACAAAGAGAGCGAAATCAGACTTCCCTTCAAGAAAAGATTACTGCCACAATTATCCGGAGAAATAGATTTCTCAAATGGGGCCGAGTCATAGCTGACCCTGCTTTTTCTTGAGGAGAGGGCTATTCATTCGCGCCGCAAGCGCTTATGCTGGAACAACGCCCTCTTCTTTTTTTATGAAGATAAGTGGGATAGGGGCAACCGACCGGAGGATCACATAATTTGATTGAGAAATTTGGCTGCCATCTCCTCTTTCTTCCAACTGACTCTCCTGACTTCAATCTTATTGAACACTGGTGGCATAAAATCAAATTCATCCTCCGCCGCATCGTCCAGCAAAATCCAGAAAACCTTCATCAACTCCTTGATAAACGCCTCAGTCAATCTCTATCAATCTAACGGAGAAGTGCTATAGCACTTCCATTAAATACATATTGCCTGCGTGTTGTGTTAAATATTTTCTGGTATTACTTCTTCTGACAGATTGGCTTTGCACCGTCTTTGAAGGGCTTTCCATCGCAGTTGTCTTTTGAAAGGGCACTGACGAATTTCAGAGCATTTCCTGAAATTTCATAAGTTGTTTGAATTCCATTTGATCCCATACAGCCCATTTTGCAGAAATTCACTATCTTTTTGGTTGTTGTATTATAATCTGGATATCCGCAAATTCCAGGATCCTCACCCTTCGTAGCCCCTAATTTTATAGTATCTTTATCACACTCTTCCCATGTCATTTGGATAATTGTTTTTTTTGCTGTATCCACTCTGTAAGGTATCCAATTTCCTTGGTTCGCCCCAAACATTGTATAATGTTCGAAGAAAAATTGTCCTTCTCCAAGACTCACAAATGAATCAATCAACAAGAGATTTGCAGGCGTTGGAAAGGGATTTTCAAAATCGTTTGAGGCCAGAAAAGAAAATAGCTTATTAATGTCCTCCCTGTATTTTCGAGGTTGTGCTAGTTGTTTGAATAATCTTTCTGTCAAAGGACCTTGGTATTTTTTGGAAAGACCTTGAATGCGCTTGGCATAATCTGATGCAATTTTATTTTGTTGTTTTCCTTTTTCGTTCTCAGGTATTTTAACTCTGATTTCTGCTTGAATTTGATTACTCCAATTGGCAACTTCTTTTTCAAATACCACTTTTTCTTCACTGGAAATCTCACTTTTAATGAGCGTTTCCAATGTTCTGAGAGCTGAAATATAGCGATCCAAATAACCACAAAGATCTTGAAATTCAAGTGCCGGCTTCACGCACGGATTTGCAGCGGATAAAGATGGACTTGTCAATGTAAGCGCTGTTAAAGCGGATAAAATATGTGTAATTTTCATGTAAGTTCTCCCTCTTTGTTTTTCTTGAGTTTACTCCACACAACAGAGTTTTGCATATCGCGAAAATGACCATCCATCACATTTTGTTTTCCGAAGAGATTCTTTAAGCACCAAGATTCCGGCTTCAAGTGTATAAGTATTTTGCGTTCCACAATCCTTGCGCCCCCCGCATTGACAAAGACTCACGAGCGTTTTTGTAGATGCGTTCCAATTCCATTTTCCGCAGATTCCATAGGCGGTATTCCCTGTCGTCCTAAGAGCATAGCATTTTCCCTGGCATTGCTCCCAATTAAGGATTGAAATTGTGAGAGATTTTGTATCGATAAGAAGTGGAACCCAAAAGACTCTCCCTCCTTCCAATTTAGTATTGAGCCCAAGTAAAAACATATTTTTCTCAATTTCAATCGGCTCTGGAATTTGATTATTGGGCAGATTAAAGTCAAAAAACTGAGGTCCCAATTTTCCCAAAACCCATAATCTAAAATAAGGTTTCATGAAGTCTTTTTCTGCATAATCGGATCTCATTGTATTCATAATAAAGGTTTCAATGGATTCCAAATTCGCCTTTGCGGCTTGATAAAGAGAATCCGATGAGAGGCAACTTTTGGGCGGATCAATTTTGATATCAGAAGAAAGATTCTCCAAAGATTGGGCAAGTATTTGATAGGTATCTTCTGGCAATTCTAGTGCTTCCATGGAAGAAAGTCCCAGGGCTATCCACATCAAAATTACAAGAAGAATCTGTTTCATGAAAATGAGGATATCACATTTAGTAAGGGGCAATAATATCAAAAATTTGCTGTCCCCATCCAGGTTGCTGCAGATCTGCAAGTTGCCCGCGGCCACCCACAGAAAGTCTGGCTTCTGCAATTTTTTCAAGAGGAATTGTATTACTGGAGGTGATGTCTTCAGGACGCACGACACCTGTAATTTGAACTTCTTTGACTTCGTTATTAAGACGTATTTCTTGACGTCCCCAAACCACAAGATTGCCATTGGGAAGCACTTGCGTTACGGTGGCGGCCAAAGTTGTATTAATATTGGATGTTTTTTGAATATTGCCTTCTGATTTTGTTTCGGGTACTGAGGAAATATTCATTAAAGTAGGCGGTTCTAATCCTGCCTTTTTAAGATCCTTGGTGACCCCAAAAAAATTCGTTAAGGACGCATTTTCTTTTGAATCACGCTTGCGGCTATTTTTCTCATCAAATGTAGATGTCTGATTAAAGTTAACCACCACAGTCAGAATATCCCCTATGTTTTTGGCACGCTGATCCTTGAAGAAGGCTTTTGCACCTGATTGCCATAAAGAATTAGACTTAGATTGGGGAACACCAGGCTTACCAGGATGCGGCATTGGCATCGTGACCGGCTGATAACTGGGAAGTTGTGTTGGGTTTTGAACTTGCGTCATGGGAGGAGCAGATCCCGTGTCCAAAAGTCGGTTTGTCATGGAACATCCCGAAAGAATCCCTAAAGAAAGAAGCCCCAATCCTTTAAAAGAATTCTTCATAACCTCAGCCCCCCAATGATACTTCATTTGTTCCTGTGACAATGCCCTGAACCTCTCTTTTACTTTGTGGATTCATAACGCGTACCATATCACCCAGGCTTCCATCTTCCAACGCTTTTCCTTTTCCAGAAATGCTGAGACTTCCGGATTTATACTGAAGGGTCACAAGTTCACCCTTATGCACATCTTTATTTTTTCCGATTTGGGACGTTTTAATGAATTGCTCTGGTACCAAGGGGCGTCCTTTGGGGGTAAACCCAATAAGATCTTTAGCATCTGTGACCATATAATTTTTAAGAGCGGACTCTGGAATTTCTTTAAGATCCAAATCTTCCTCAGCAATAATTTCCCCGGGTTTGATAACGCGATTGGCCACAGGCATCATAAGAACATCTTCTATTTTTCCCTTAATTTCGTAGGACTCGTTTTTTACTTTGAGAAGCGCTAAAAATCTATTGCCATTCAAAGTAAATTCATCTACCTGAATTTCTTGAGGCGAGGTAATCGTGAGGAGTGACTCGGGAAGCTCTTTTTCAAGGGTCATAATGACGTCTTTTTGAGCTTCCGACTCGTTGTATTGTTCCCGAATGGTTTTTAAAACGATCTCTTCCGGCGCGGGAGGCTCATCGGCAAAAAGAGTTGGGATATTCAGAAGAAGGCTGATAAAAATAACTCTTAAAAAACTTCTCCAGATCGTCATCTCAAAAGTTTTCTCAAAAGCCAAGAAATCATCCAGAATGATGAAGTTTTTAATACCCCTAAAAATCATGATCAACCTGCCACAAGTCCTGCGTCCATACGACGCTTTTCACGGCCCATTTTAATGATGTTGGAGCACGCTTCATAGGTATGTTGCGCCTTAATCATATCGCTAAGTTCAATTACCATTTGTACACCTGATTCTTCAACACCTCCCTGTAAAATGCTTCCAAAACCAGTTGATCCAGCATTTCCTTCAATCGCATCTCCTGAAGCTCCACTCACGAGAAAAACGTTGTTACCAACGGCTCTCAAGCCTCCCGGATTATTAAAGGTTGAAAGTTTAATGTTACCAATATTTTGGGGTTGAACTTGTCCATCGATTGTGGCCAAAACTTCACCTTTTTCGTTGATGTCAACTTTTAAGGTCCCTTTAGGAATGGTGATACCATCACCCAAGATATAGCCTTCTGGTGTCACAAGAACACCATCAGGACCGGGCATGAAAGTTCCATCTCGCATATAACCTTCTGTTCCGTCCAAAAGGGTTACTTTGAAATAGCCAGGACCATCGATATAAAGGTCATACGGATTACCTGTTTCACGATATGCCCCTTGCGTTTGAACACGGTAAGTTCCCGCAACGCGTCCACCCAATCCCACTTGAATACCTGTGGGAAGAACCTGCCCTCCGTCACTCACTGGAGATCCGGGCATTTTTAGGGTCATATAAGGATTATCGACCACAACCACTTGGCTCGGGGCAAAAGCATTTGCATCTTTGAGCGCAATATTGTTCGCCTTGACATTCATAATCATGTCACTGGTGATACACCCTGTCGCTGCGATCCGTTCAAGTTCAGCCATTTATTTTCTCCCTTTATGCCATTGAAGGCGTAATAAGTGATTGTGCAGTTTGTTGTTGTTGCTTGAAAAACATGCTCATTAAATTAATAGTATGCCGATATTCTTCTGAGGCCTTACCAAATAAGGCTAGCTCAATTGGAGTATTCACATTGCTATCCTCAAGATATCCTTGCATCACTTTATAGTCATCAGCTTCTTGAGCTCCTCCCGTATAAAGCCCATCAGCCACATGGGTGGGATTGTCAATTTTGACGATATTAAGAGCCCCCAGGATATTTCCATGAACGTCGGCCACAACGCCATCTTCACCGATAGTCATACCGGGCTGTACTTGGAAAGGAGAGCCCCCATTGTCCACAAACATAGCATTGGAGCCAATGGCAATGTAATGTCCCAATTCATCCGTTCCGCCTTTAGCGCTTCTCACATAATAGGTTTGTCCATTTTTTTGAACTTGTGCATAAAGCCCATGCCCGCCTATGGCAAAATCAAGGTAATCACCCGTAGCAATAAGAGGACCCTGGGCCTGATCGATATAAGACGACGTCTCTACAGCAAAGTTTGTAATTTCACCTGTTCTTTGATGAAATTCTTGGCTTTTTTCACCAATCCGAATCGCTTGATATCCATACATCTGATTCATCGCCACATTATTGGTACGCACTAACATTTCTCTTTCAAGTGCTGTGGCTTTGCCTGCTGCTAAATGTGCCAGATTTAAAGATCCTGGTGATAAATTCGTTGCCATAATTTGGACAATCTCCATAGTTTTTGTTTCCCTCTCTCATAAGCATGGACTGTGCCAAATATTATCACATTGAAATTAATGTAAAAAATTTAATCAAGAAACTTATTCCGATGTATGCCATGTTTTGGTATGATACGTTCATAATTCATAAAATAAGAAATTACAGGGAGCGAAGCATGGCTGAAGCAAAGGCCGCTGAAGACGCGCAAGTTGTTGAAGGAGCAGAAGGCCAACCCGAAGAGCCTAAGAAAAAAGGCTCTCCCTTAAAACTTATTCTGATGATTGCTGTTCCTTTACTTTTAATTGGCGGAGGCGCAGGTCTTTATTTTATGGGAGTCTTTGGAGGCGCAAAACAACTCTCCGCAGAAGAGAAAAAAGCCGAAGAGCTAAAACACCTTCAGTTTGTGGATTTCCCAGATATTTTGGTGAATTTAAATACGGGCACAAAAAAAGATAAATTTCTCAAATTGGCGATTACTTTTGAAGTGACCAATGAAGAAACAGCAAAAATGATTGAATCGTTAAAACCCCGTCTTGTGGATCAATTCCAAACCTATCTGCGGGAATTACGCATTGAGGATCTTCAAGGATCTGAGGGCGTTCATCGTCTTCGTGAAGAAATGACAATGCGCGTGAACCAAGAACTTGCGCCCAATAAAATTCACGACATTTTGTTTAAAGACATTTTGGTACAATAGGCGAGGAAAACCATGACACTCTCAATTGCCATCGATATTGTTTTCAGTGTGCTTTTGTTGGCAACGATTGCTTATGCAATTTCTCTAAATAAAAAACTCACGATTATATATAATAGCCGTGAGGAATTGCGGGGACTTTTAGAGAATTTCGCATTGGCGCTCGAGCGCGCGGATGTGGGGATTAATGAATTGAAAAGAACAGCCAATACTATTGGTAGTGATTTGGACAAGCAAATTAAATTAGCTTCAACTTTAAAAGATGATTTGTTGTTCTTAAATGATCGTGGCGAAAAGCTTGCCAATCGATTGGAAAAAGACGTGCGGACACCTACTGCACCCCCCCCTTCTGTTGGAAGCAGTAAAATGGATATTAATATTTCTGAGGGTGATAAACCCATTGAAAGCAAAGAAGGGAAATTACTTAAGTCCTTAAGGGGGTTGAGGTAATGTTGGGAAAAATTCGCTTTCACAAAATTCCTCTGGGGAAAATTCGGATAGTTTTAGGGCGGCTTCCTCAAGTCTTTACCCATTCTTTACAATTTCGCGTAAGACTTTTGCCTTTGGTCATTTTTTGTGCAGTTCTCATGCTAAGCCTCAGGATTTACAATATTAAACGTCATTTTGAAGGAGATAGTACGGCCTCAGTTGTCACAACATCTTTGGTGGCTCAAGCAAGTCCCGCACAGCCTCAGGCATCTGCTCAGACGAGCGCACCAACATCAGCCCCTCTTCCTTCTGTGGCGGAAACGCCAAATCCTGAAGCAACCCCACAAAAAACAAAAGACTCAAAAAAACCATTTGATCCCCTGAGTCTCACACCAGAAGAAATACAAGTTCTCCAATCTTTGTCCCAAAGACGTGATGAAATTGAAGATAAAGAGTCCTCAATTAAAACGCGGGAACAACTTTTAAAAACCATGGAAGATAAAATTGCGCAAAAACTTGAAGACCTTAAAAAATTAAAAGGGGATATTCAAGGATTGGTGAAAACCCATGATGATAAGGAACAAGAAAAATTAAAAAATTTGGTTAAAATTTACGAAACAATGAAACCTAAAGATGCCGCACGGATTATGTCTCAACTCGATGCTGAGGTTTTGGTCAATGTCGCCAAGCAAATGAAGCCCGCAAAAATATCAGCAATCATGTCAAATATGGACCCCGCCATTGCAAGTGGATTAACAAAAGAACTTGCCCGGAGGCAGGACCTGACTGACAAAGCTTTAAAATCTTCCGAAACTCAGGGTTCAGGATCATCTGGCGCTAGCGGCAATACACCGGCGCCTCAGGCATCCACATCTCCCCAAGTATCAGGAAAGTAGGGACTCTTTCTCAATCTACTTTCACTCATTTTTGAGGGAAGTGGTTTCCTTTTCCTCCGCCGTCCAATCTTTTAAAAATCTCTCCTGCACAGGTTTAATATGAGTGGGGTCGCGTGTGATGACACCCACTTGGCGGCTTTTTTCAAGAGATTCTGTATGAAAATTTGCAGACCCCAAATACATAAGTCCCCCATCCACAATCATAACCTTTGCATGAATATGGAGTTTTACCTTTTCTTTGTTTGTGTCCCCCGTGAGGCGAACTTTTCCACCCGCTTTTTTAAGAGCCTCCTGGCCAATTTCACTTTTATTGCCATGTTTTTCACCGAAGGGATATTTCGACATCAAAAGACGAATCTCAACGCCACGTTGTGATGCCTTTGCAAGCGCGTGCGTAATCTCCTCATCTTGGAGGGCTTGTTGATAAATATCGATGCGTTTTTCTGCACTTTTAATCATTTCCAATAATTGTGAGTAGTGTTGATCTGGCCCCCAGGAAAGACGGTATTCATTTTCAGGAATCTCTTGAATGAGGTAGGGCTTTAAGACAATGCCTTTTTGAGTGATGTCTGATTGAAACACACTGTCAAGTTCGTGTAAAATTTTAGGGTCCCATAAGAAGAGGGCAAAATCACGGGTTACTTTTGTGACATTTTTGTCATCTGAGTCAGTCACTTGAAAGTTTTTGTCAAAGTTTGTGTTTCCCACAATGGCGTAACTGCCATCTCCCTCTCCCATCAGGATTTTTTCATGAACGGCATTGAATTTTGGATTTCCATGAACAACTTTGATTCCCAAATCCTGATAGATTTTAAAAGAATCTCCCTCTTTAATTTCTGATTTTTGGGGTACTTTTTGTTCTTCAGGTGTCAAGCGATCTTCAACAATAATTGTCACTTCAACGTTGCGTGCTTTGGCCTCTTTTAAAGCCTCAATGAGTTCGTCATTTGGTTTGATTTCTGCGTGAAGTTTGTAAGATCCTAATGCCAGTGTTTTTTTAGCCATCTTTATAGCGGTAATAAACGGTATGCGCTCAGAATCAATGACCGGACTTTTGATCCAATCTGGTTTATGGGCTTCAACATTTGGTAAAAACAGACCTAAAAGAATAGTATAACGAAGAAAATGAAACATACGCATTGGACAATAACCCCTTATAATTATCAATAGGTTATTACATATCGCATAATAGGCGCATTAAGTCCAGGCATTGTGATCATAGGATGTTCCCCAACTTGAACGGCGCCCATATGCTCATAAAAACCTAAAGAATGAGGATCTGACTAAAAGAGAAATTCTTTCCAACCTTTTGTGCATGCTGTTGAGACACAATGATTCCAAAGTCGGCGTCCATATCCCTGACCAATGTGTTGGGTTTCTAGAAAAAAATGATCCAAAAGAGGGGGAGTTTCATCGGTTTTGAAGAGATACTGACCGATCACTTCATTGTGGGATTTGGCCACAAAGCCAAAGCTATCCTCAAAATAGGAAGCGTCCTTAATTCCAAAGGTATCCATAACTCGGTCCAAGCCTTCTTTCTGGTATCCCCAGTATCATTTCCCTTCCCTCATCAATCGATTGAGGCTGGGGAAATATCATGGAATATGGCAGGCCTAAAGCAACATGGTCACAGGATCAGTGATGAATTGTTTGAAGGCTTTGAGGAAATTTGCACCTACGGCGCCATCAACCACACGGTGATCAACGGAGAGTGTGCACGTCATAACGGTGGCAATGGTGAGTTGACCGTCTTTTACAACGGGACGCTCTTCACCAGCCCCAATGGCCAAGATACATCCTTGAGGTGGATTGATAATCGCGCTGAATTCGCGAATGCCATACATGCCCAAATTAGAGATACTGAAAGTACCTCCTTGGAATTCTTCGGGCTTGAGTTTTCCTTCCCGCGCGCGAGATGCCAAATCACGCATCTCAAGAGAAATTTCACGAAGACCTTTGGTTTCAGCTTTTCGAATCACGGGCGTAATGAGGCCCCCTTCAATGGCCACCGCCACAGACACATCTGCGGATTCGAATTGGTACATATGATCGCCCATCCAAGAGGCATTCGCCTCAGGCACCTTTTTAAGGGCGAGTCCCACCGCACGAATGATGAAATCATTGACGGTCAATTTATACTCATCACCCATTTGATTGAGCTGGATGCGGGCGCGTAAAAGTGCATCAATTTCACAATCTACCGTCAGATAAAAGTGAGGTACAGTTTGCTTAGATTCGGTTAAACGCTTGGCAATAACTTTCCTCATATTATTGACAGGAATCGCCTCAAAAGCCGGTTCATAACCGGAAAGTCCTGGTACATCGGTGGGCAAAGTCAAAACGCGGGCAGTCGTAACCTCGCCTTGAGCAATGGCCACTTCCACATCCGATTTGACAATACGACCACGCGGACCAGATCCACTGAGGCTTTCTAAATTGAGATTATTTTGAGCGGCAATTCTTTTGGCCAAAGGACTTGCAAAGACGCGAGATTCTGAAGAAAGAGTTACCGACGCTGATTTCACAACACTCAGTTCTGGTTTTTTAGCTTCCTCTTTTTGAGGTTGAGGTGCTGTCATAGGGGCGGGCATTTTAAGGGATGAGGCATCTTCCCCATCTTCCAAAAGAATGGCAATAGGCGCGTTCACCTTCACATTTTCGGTACCTTCAGGAATAAGAATTTTTCCCATTTTGCCTTCGTCCACGGCTTCAACTTCCATGGTCGCTTTGTCCGTTTCAATTTCAGCTAAGATGTCTCCAGCTTTGACAATATCACCCTCTTTCTTATGCCATTTGACAAGGTTGCCCTCGGTCATGGTGGGGGAAAGTGCAGGCATCAAAATTTCAATGGACATTGTTGGAATCCTTCTTAATTTTTATAAAGTACGCCTTTAACAGCGGTGATAATATTTTCAACTTGGGGTAATGCCAGTTTTTCAAGATTGGCGGCATAAGGCATGGGGACATCCTCACCCGTCACACGTACGACAGGAGCATCAAGATAATCGAAAGCGTTTTCCATAATCTGCATGCCGATTTCAGCACCAATTCCTGCAAAAGGCCATCCCTCTTCAACGCTCACAATACGGTTAGTTTTTATGACTGACGTTAAAATTGTTTCCATATCCAAAGGACGCAGCGTCCTAAGATCAATGACCTCTGCTTCAATTCCTTCTTGAGAAAGTCGTTCTGCGGCTTCCAGAGCTTTTCCAACCATGATTGAAAAGGCCGTGATGGTAACGTCTTTACCTGAGCGCACAATGGCGGCTTTTCCGATGGGGACAATAAGGTCAGGATCTGTGGGGACTTCAAAAGATTGTCCATAAAGAAGTTCATTCTCTAAAAAGACGACGGGATTGGGATCGCGAATAGCGGCTTTCAAAAGCCCTTTAGCATCAGCGCCCGAATAAGGAGCCACCACTTTCAATCCTGGGCAATGGGCATACCAGCTGGCAAAGCATTGGGAGTGTTGTGCACCCACGCGAGAGGCTGCGCCATTGGGACCACGGAAAACAATGGGGCAGCCCAATTGGCCTCCGGCCATATATAAAGTTTTGGCGGCAGAGTTAATGATGTGATCAATGGCTTGCATCGAAAAGTTAAACGTCATGAATTCGACAATAGGCTTGAGGCCAGCAAAAGCAGATCCTACGGCAACGCCTGCAAAACCAGATTCGGTAATGGGAGTGTCCATCACGCGGGTAGATCCAAATTCTTCCAAAAGGCCTTGGCTGACTTTATAAGCCCCTTGGTATTCGGCGACTTCCTCGCCCATCAAAAAAACAGAAGAATCCCGACGCATTTCCTCAGCCATGGCATCGCGCAAGGCTTCACGGAGGGTAAGAGTTTGAAATTCAGAATTTTGTGCCATTACTTTTTCCATCGCCATGATTATGCTGAAACCTCGACCAAAATATCGGTATAGAGCTCTTGAGGATCGGGTTCAGGAGAGTTCTTTGAAAACTCAACAGCCTCAAGAACAATTTTCTTCACGCGATCATCTACGGCCGCAATATCATTTTCTGTGATTTTGAGATCTTTCATAATGAAATCTTTAAAATGATCAATCGGATCGCGATTGTTTTTGACGCCATCCACTTCCTCTTTCGAACGATATTTCGCAGGATCTGACATCGAATGTCCACGATATCGATAAGTATCGAGCTCTAAAATATAAGGCCCCTTCCCAGAGCGTGCATGCTCAATGGCGCGGGCACCTGCCTCACGGACTTTTTGTAGATCCATACCATCGGCTTTTTCACCAGGAATTCCCCAGCCTTGACCTCGCCCATAATAGTTGGGGCCTGCTGCAGATCGTGCTGTTGAGGTTCCCATGGCGTAGTGATTATTCTCAATGATGTAAACGATGGGAAGTTTCCAAAGGGATGCCATATTATAAGCTTCATAAACTTGACCTTGGTTACAGGCACCGTCCCCCATATATGTCAGGGACACGCCCCCATCATTTTTATATTTATGCGCGAGCGCCAAACCTGTGCCCAAAGGAATTTGCGCACCCACAATGCCATGCCCACCATAGAAATTTTTCTCGCGGCTGAACATATGCATTGAGCCACCTTTACCTTTGGAATAGCCATCAATGCGCCCTGTAAGCTCGGCCATCACACGACCTGGTTCCATTCCACACGCAAGCATATGTCCATGATCGCGATAGGCAGTAATGACAGTGTCTTGTGGACTCAATAGAGATTGCAAACCGACGACCACGGCCTCTTGGCCAATGTAGAGGTGGCAAAATCCTGCTATCAACCCCATGCCATAGAGTTGTGCGGAACGTTCCTCAAACCGACGAATGAGAAGCATATCCTCATAAAACTTGAGTGCTAAATCACGGTTGAGTGTTAAAGAGTCTTGCTTTGGGGGCACTCTCTAGGTCTCCTTAAAAAATAAAAAACAGTTGTCCTTACTAACCTGATTTTATCACCTTTGCAAGTCCGGGGGAATGACGGTTCAGACATCTCATATAATAAATAATATTTGATGAAATTAATTGATTTTTTAAAAAATAATTTAATATTAAAATCTAAAATTTATATTTAATATGAATCTTGCGTGAAATGAAAATATATATTCTTTTTTTTATTGAATTGCTAAGTGTATTTTTAAATGTAATGCGGTAAAAAATGATTCTGATCACAAAGGCGGCGTAGGTAAATCTCCATTAAAGAGTAAAATCTTCACCCAGATAAACGCGGCGCACATCTTTGTCGGCAACAATCTCTTGAGGATTACCTTCTTTTAAGACGCGCCCTTCATTGATGATATAGGCGCGATCGACAATCCCAAGTGTGTCCCGAACGTTGTGGTCTGTGATCAAAACGCCGATATTTTTATTTTTTAGATGGGAAATAAGTTCGCGGATTTCGCCGACAGCAATGGGATCAATTCCCGCCAGAGGCTCATCTAATAGCATGAAGTGAGGGTTGTTGGCCAATGCGCGTGCAATTTCAGTTCTGCGACGCTCTCCACCGGAAAGCGCAGGAGCGGGGGAGTTGCGGATATGTTTGATTGTAAATTCATCTAAGAGCTGTTCAAGGCGTTCCTCGCGAATTTCGCGGTTCGGCTCATTGAGCTCTAAAATCGCACGAATATTGCCTTCCACTGTGAGACCTCTGAAAATAGAGGACTCTTGGGGTAGGTAACCAATTCCAAGGCGTGCCCTTCTATACATGGGAAGGTTTGTGATGTCTTGACCTGCAAGATTGACTTGTCCAGCATCGGCGTGAATAAGTCCTGTAATGATGGAAAAGCTTGTTGTTTTTCCGGCACCATTGGGACCTAACAATCCAACAGCCTCTCCTCGTTTAACGTGAAGATTAACGTCGTCGACAACGATACGACCCTTAAAGGCTTTTCTAAGGCCCGAGGCGCGAAGGTCTTGAATTTCTGAATCTGTGTTTTTCATATGAGGGGTCTAACTTGAAATGGGCAAAATTACAATGCTTCTGATGATTTTTTTGTCTCATCAGCTTTTCTCATGTTTTTTGCGTCCTTAGGCATGATAATGCCCCGAATGCGTTTTGGTTTTTGATCAGACACGGGATCGTTGGGGTTTTTAGCGAATAATTGGGCTACATTGGTTTTCATATTCATAATTGCGTATTCCCCGCGAATATGATTTCCACCTTGCGTGATTTTGACATTTCCAAAAAGTTCGGACATGTCTGCTGCCGCATTGTAAACTCCGCGATCTCCTGAGGCGATTTCTTTGGGTGTGGACACAAGAACGTTGCCTTCCGCTTCAATCTTTTTCAGAGACATTTTATCTTTGGCCGAATCTTCTTTGTTTTTAGTGTTTTTCTCTCGTTCTTCTTTGGGAACAAAATAAGCAATGAGGGTATCGGCTTCAACCACTTGCTCTTTTTTAGGGAAATGGGCTACGGCATCTCCCCGGGCAATGCCTTGGTGTTTGATTTGCCAGAATTCGAGGGAATCGCGGGCAGTGATAAGTTGATCGGGTGTCACAAGTTTCAGATCGCCACCGGTTAAAATAACGCGGTCTAACGCCACGTCATAGTGAGCGTGATCGCCATAAGCGGCTTCAGTGGGATTGACGAGGGAGACATTTCCATCCGCCATCAATTCCTTAATTTCCCGATCATGGCCGGATCCTTTAAAGTAAACAGTCAATTTTGTGCCATTGACCACAAATGTGCCTCTTTGGGCACGGGCGTTTCCTGTTGCAACACAGCTGTTGGTGGCTTCATCGCAGACAACAGATTCATCGGCATCAATGACAATAGGTATGCTACCACCACTCTGCCCTAAGGAAAGGAGATTGGCGGCGGAATTTTCTTTTGCAACTTCTTCCTCGGCCTGAAGTGTCGTTGAAAAAAGAAGTGTCAGGCTCAAGAGAAAAATGATTTTCATTTTTTAATTTTCCTTAGCGGCTTTTGAGTTGATAATCACTTGAGATTTGCCTTTAAGAGTTAGTATCTTACCTGATTCATCAGCACGTTCAACCACTGTAAATCCATTTTGACTTTTAAGAGAGCCCATTGGTCCTTCACCTTGAACAGGGACGTTACCATCAACCGTTTGTGTATTGATATCAATATGCGCAGCTTCCGTTTGGACTTTGTAGCCGTCACTTGTGGTTAAAACGACATCTCCTGTAAGATCTACGGCTTTTTGATCATTGGCATAGGTTCCTGCATTGGATTTTAAATCCACTTCAATGCCTTTGGCGTTCGTCATTTTGCCATGAGGACTCGTCAATTGCGCTTGATTCTCAGTGAGTTGTTTTCCCCAGTGAGCCCCCAGCTCAAAAGGCCTTCCGTTTTCATCCGTTGACATAAATCGTGGATGGAGCATTCGATTTTCAACAACATCTGGATGCGAAAGGTTTGCAAATTCTGTGCTCTCAAGAATTTGATTTTCCAAATAAGGCCACAAAAATACAAGGGATAGCATGAAGACACCTGCTAAAGGCAGTGCGATTTTGAGAATGAAAATAGCGCGAGAATAATTCATTTATATTTGCCTTAAGAAAGACCAGCTTTTAAACAGTCGTGAAGACGGATAAGCCCTAATGGTGTTCTATTTTCAGCAATAACGAAAAGACTTGTAATCGATTTTTCATTCATAATGTGAAGGGCTTCTTGAGCCCAAGCTTCTTTTGAAATCGTAAGCGGGGAGGGGGTCATGACCTCTTCAGCTGTCATATTCAAAAGAGTCGGTGACATATGGCGACGCAAATCTCCATCGGTGATAATTCCGCAGAGTTTCTTATCTTGATCAATAATTCCCAAACAGCCAAAACCCTTTTGTGTCATTTGAATGAGTGCTTCACTCATGGGGGTTTTTAAAGATGATAAAGGAAGATCTGTCTGATCGCGCATAAGATCAGATACAAGAGAAAGACGCGCGCCCAGCTTTCCTCCAGGATGAAGGTTCTTAAAATCAAGCGCAGAGAACCCCTTTTCTTGAAGAAGTGCTACAGCCAAAGCATCACCCAAGGCTAACATTAAAGTTGTAGAAGTTGTGGGAGCCAATTGATGGGGGCAGGCCTCTTGATAAGGGGGGAGCGTTAAAACAACGTTGGAAGCTTTTCCAAGGGTGCTTTCAGCACTTCCTGTGATGCCAATAAGGGGAATTCCAAATCGTTTAGCAAATCCAATGATGTCTAAAAGCTCTTGTGTTTCCCCAGAACTTGAGAGAATCATAATTGCATCCTCTTTCGAGAGCATCCCCAAATCGCCATGACTGGCTTCTGTGGGGTGGATAAAAAATGAAGGTGTTCCTGTGGAAGAAAGTGTTGCTGCAATTTTGTTAGCGATATGTCCGCTTTTTCCAATGCCTGTCACAATTACACGACCTTGGATACGGTTTAAAATTTCGATCGTTTCTGTGAAACTGTGATCTAAATGATTCGCTAAACTCTCTAAAGAATTGGCTTCAAGTGTGAGGACGCGACGAGCTTCCTCGAGGGATTTCGTTGTTTTAGGGACTATCTTTAAAGATGAAACTGACATAGGATCCAAGCATGCATTCAATAAACTTTATCCTTTTATAATAGAATTATGAAAAAAATCCATTCAAAAATGCCGATGAGAGAAAAAATTGAGAAGAAATTAAAAACTGCACTGGATCCACAGAGTCTCGAAGTGATCGATGAATCCCATTTGCATCAAGGTCATTCAGGAAGTAAATCTTCGGGTGAGACTCACTATTTTGTGCGCATTGGATCGGCTGTTTTTAAAAATATGAATCGTATTCAACAGCATCGCAAGGTTTATGAGGTTTTAGAGAGGGAACTTCAATCCGGCGTTCATGCTTTAAGAATTGAGGTTATAGCGGAAGCGTGACCTTGGCCTTAAGGCCGCCTTGTTCAGATTTTGAGAGGTCAATGTCTCCCCCTTGATTGCGGATAATATCGCGCGCAATGGAAAGACCAAGGCCAACGCCTCCCGTTGAGGTGTTTCTTGAAGAATCAAGACGGAAAAACGGTTTAAAAACATCTTCCCATTTTTCTTCCGCAATTCCCGGGCCATCATCTTCAATTGAAATTACGACCGTACCTTTGAATTTTTCAAGAGAAACCCAAAGCTGATTTCCATAACGCAGACCATTGTTCATGAGGTTTCCAAGGGCGCGTGCTGTCATATGAGGGCGCAGTAAAACGACAGGAAGGCTTTTGTCGGGTGTAAAATGGATCATCTTTCCATTTTTAATGCGTGTATCAATCACCTCTTGTAGGAGTTGATTGATGTCAATATGACGGGATTCTTCATGGGATTCTCCGCGTGCAAAGGCCAGGTATCCCTCAACCATGCGCTCCATGTCGCTGACATCTGTGATGAGACCTTTGACATCTCCGTTTTGATCCATCATCGCGAGTTGGAGTTTCATCCGTGTGAGAGGAGTCCTTAAATCATGGGAGACGCCCGCGAGCATTTCTGTTCTTTGGCCAATTTGACGTTTGAGTCGATCTTTCATAGATAAAAAAGCTTGGGCAACTTTTCGAACTTCTGTGGCCCCTTCGGGCTTGAAATCGGGGAAATCGCGTCCTTTACCAAAACGATCAGCAGCAATCGCAAGACGCCTTAACGGTTTGACTTGATTACGCATGAAAATGGCAGCCACAAATAAAAAGAAAATTGATGTTCCTGCCGCCCACATGACAAAAAGCGGTGTGGTTTTGGGAAGGAGTCGTTTCCTGGGTGTTGTAAACTCAAGAACCCTTTTATTGACCTCGGTTTCAATAATAATGTCAGTGTTTGAAATCTCAAATTGATAAGGGCGCCTTAGTTTTTCCTGAAGTTCAAAGTCCAAAAAACTATCGATCCATCGGGGGTCGGTTGCTTTTTGAAGCTTTTTTTGAGGAAGTAATTTCATGGAAAATCCCAGCTGAGATCCCGCAATGCCTTTGATGAATTCAAAGCTTTTTGGGTTTTTCTCATAAAGATCAGCCAAAAGTGAGACGTCCCCTGCAATGTCACGCGCCAAAACCTTGGTGGTATATTCCCAGTGGCGATCAAAAAAAATGTAGGCGGAAATCGTTTGGACCAAGACAAGCGGGGCAATCAAAATAAAAAGAGATCGCCCAAACATTGTTTTGGGGAGGAATTTTTTGAGAGATTTAAAAGGATGGCGAAGTGCGTAGATCATTCAGTATCCGTCATCAGAACATAACCTTTTCCGCGCACAGTCTGAAGATAACGTGGCAGTTTCGGATCTTTCTCAATCTTTCGACGTAATCGAGTCATTTGAACATCGATGGTGCGGGGGTTCATTTCCTCTCCATAAAGCTCAACCAACTCTTCACGCGAAAGGGGACGTCCTGGGTATTTTGAGAGAATTTTAAGAAGATTGCTCTCAACCGTTGTAAGCGAAATTGCATTATTGTTGAGGCTCAAATGATTCGTTTCAGGATCGTAAATAACGCTTCCTAATTTAATTTTGATTGCTGAGTCGTAAGCTTGCGTTCGTTTTAGAATGACTTGAATTCTTAACAGAAGCTCTCTTGGGTCAAAAGGTTTTGAAAGATAATCATCAGCCCCATAAGATAATCCTTCAATGCGGTGATCAACCTCGCCCATAGCGGTGAGCAATAAAACAGGGAGGGATTGAAGGCGATCTGATGTTGTTTTTAGTCTTTGGATAAATTCAAAGCCTGTTTCTCCGGGCATCATCACATCCAAAATCATGAGATCAAAGACGAAAATTTTCAAAAGCTCTGCAGCCTTTGCAGCATCGGACGCCGTTGAAATACGCATATTATTTTCGTGCAAAAATTTCTTGAGAAGCTCACGAAGTCTCTCATCATCATCAACAATTAATATGTGTGGAACATGCGTCATAAAAGTAATTATAATATATGCCCTTTCAAACTGAAAGTGCTGAATTTGAAGGCAAAGGCTGAACCTTAGAAAAAAGAGGTCGTGGAGCTCCAGAGGAATTTGAAAGAATCTGTCGTTGAACCTGGATGGTTGCGCCCTTTTTTTCTCAAATTATAGCCCGTTAATGCGGCTTCTTCATTTCTGAGGGGTATATACCTCTCGCTAATGAAAAGGCCTTCTATACCTCTCGCCAATGAAGAGGCCTTATTAATCAGAGGAGTAAACGAAACAACCGTTGTAATTCAATAAAATTTATTTATAAACAAGGCATGAAAATTGAACTGACAAATAAAGAAAAACAAGATCTAGAATTTCAGCACAGTAAAGAAAGAGATCGTCGCGTGGCTGATCGCATCAAAGCCGTTTTGTTAAATGCGGAAGGATGGACTCAAAAGCAAATCGCTCAGGCTTTGCGTATTCGCTATGAAACTGTTCAAAATCACCTCAACGATTACAAGAATAGCTAGCAGGAAACTGAAACCTGAAAATGGCGGTTCTGAAAGCCGTCTTACCCCTCATCAAACTTTGCAGCTGATCAGCCATCTTGAGGGCAACGAATGAACAAATAGCTCATTCGCAACAATTTTTCTTTCAAAAAACTAAGGGCACACCTTCGAAAGCAGATCCAGTAAAACAAGCTGAGTTTATCCAAATCTCTTGGGTTCCATTAATTTGGAAACGATGGATGTGACTATTGCAGCCCATGAAACCATTGATAGCAAGGCCATGGAAAAGCATTTTGCCGCCTTGCGAAAGAAATATCCCAAGGCCCCAAAAATTCACCAGATTTTAGATAGGGGCCCTTATAACATCAGCAAAGACACAAAGCGCCGCTGAAAAATATGGGATCGTTCTTCATTATTTGCCGCCATACAGTCCAAACTTGAATCCAATTGAGCGATTATGGAAAGTGATGAACGAGTACGTACGCAACAATCGTGTCTTTCAAAGTGCTGCTGAATTTAGGGATGCCATTGACGCATTCTTTGCTACGTGGCCTCAAATCGCCATCTCTATGGTTGACCTCATTAATGATAACTTTCAGATCCTTAATAAGGCATCTTCAAGTTAAAGGAGTATATCACGCGGATATTGGCCAAGCGTTGTGCAGGATCTGTGTCACTTTCCTTGCGAAAACCTGTATTGAGCGGAATGACGGCTATGATGGGTTTGTCTTGTCCGTGACGGAGTTGATGCTCTTCAAGAGCACTATAGGTGGGAGGTTAATCATAGGCGGAATCAGCAATGGCCTCCGCAATGGGAGCGTCAATCTGTCGCAGAAGGGGATCAACCTGATTACAATCGCTATTAGTATGATTTGTCAATGTTGCCGCGATAATCTCACCATGTTCATCCGTGGCAAGGCTAAGTTTCCGCCACACTTTCCGCACACGGGTCCCATGCTTATATAGTCCTTCCCCTATAAATAGATAGATTTTTAGGAAAAGTTTAGGTATAAGGAGGGAATAGCAAAAGCATATTCGGAAGACCTGCGGAAAAAGGTCATCTCCTACATTACGAGCGGCGGCCGTAAGCGGGAGGCTGCAAAGGTTTTTAACGTTGGAGAAGCCACGATCTATCGATGGATATGTCTTCATAAACAAGGGGATATTAAACCGAAAAAACGCACTTCTTATCCGCGTAAAGTCGATGAGCAAAAACTCAGAGACTACGTCGCTCAAAATCCGGATCATACGCTCAAACAAATCGCCGAAGCTTTGGGGTTGAGATTCCAAAACGTGAGTAAATGGCTTAAACGTTTAAACATTACACGAAAAAAAGACGACGCTTTACAAAGAACGTAACGAAGACAAGCGGGCCGAATTTATAAAACAGCTTGAGAAAATAGATCCTGAAACAATCGTGTGGATTGATGAAGCTGGGATTGATAATCGCCTTTATCGAGAGCATGCCTGGGCGCCGCGCGGACAAAAGGTTTACGCGGAGATCCCGGGCCAAAAAAGAGAGCGTGCCAGTATCATTGGCGGTCTCATGAAGGGTGCGTTCGTGGCGCCTTTCACCTTTCAAGGTGGATGTCATGCAGATCTTTTTAATGCTTGGCTTGAGTAGGTTTTATTGCCGGGTTTATCAAAAAATACCACCCTGATTATGGACAATGCCGCTTTTCACAAATAAAGACCATTCACGAGTTACGCAGTTTGCAGCAAAAGGGTGGGAATCTAAGCGAAAGACATGAGTTTTGTTATTTCTCTAGAGATATCATGCTTAATAACATCCCACTGCTGCTGATAAAAAGAGAAGCCTCCAGCAAGTCGTCTTTTAAATCTTTGAATCCAAGCCGAAATGGCAAGAAATATATGATTTCTTTGGGCTCGTCCCGTGCGAGACTGACAGCGTTCAAGACCGCATGTTTGCTTTAATTCCCGATGATAAACTTCGATTTTCCAACGCGATTTCATGACCAGTTCAATATGATCACGAGAGGGATTATCCCTATTGGTTCCGATATAATCCGTGCGACCGTTTTTGGCAACAAACCGGAAAACAGTAATCCATCCATATCCGCGTAAGTGAACTTTCAGTCCTTCATCTGGAATGTCCAGCTTTTCAAGAGTTTCTCCACGATTCACTTTCCTGTTTTTCTTCAACCCCATCACCCATGTCCAGCCTATGGATTCAATGGCCTTCAGATTATTCAAGCTCGAGTACCAAGCGTCTGCAACCACGTCATCCGGATTTATCCCTCTGTCTTGAGCCAGCTTTAACATTTCCCTGAAATGGTCATTCTTGCTTTTGCCATCGCTGGCTTTATCATAAATACGATAATCAACAGGAATAGAGTCATGACTCCTCAGGCCATGCCATACCAAATTGACAAGACCTATCCCCGCAATAACATCATGGGCATTCCCAGAATACTGATAATGCACAAGCTCTATCTTCTCGCTCCGATTTTTATCCAAAATTGTATCGTCACATACTAAAAAACAAGGTTCTTTCTTGTTAATAAGAGATTGAGTAAGATTCCACACTCCGCTCGGACGCAATGCACTAGAACTCAACCATCGATTGACGCTGTCATGCGACAATGGAATCGGTGACACCTCCGAAAGTGCCAACCCTGAATAGCGCACACTGCTGGCTTGTAAAAATGAACGATAAAGTGATTTTGTGCATTTGTGTCGAGACATCATTTCTTCTCATTTAATAAATATTCCCTCTCACCTTATCTCTTCTCTCTTCTCCTGCAAACTGCGTAACTCGTGCCATTGCATAATTGAGGGATGAGGAGAGAAAGGATATACTGAGGAAAGTCCGAAAAGCAGGAGTGATCGAAAATGTCCTTTTTAAATCGTGAAGCCAGAGAGCGTTTAAAGAACAGTCAACTTATCCAAGCTTTTAGCCTTATCGACTGGGAGAGTGTAAAGCAAAATATGGGGAAACTAGGAAGATCTGGCTATGGCCCCAATGGGTACGTACCAGTCAATTTACTGAAGGCGTTGATTTTGCAGGCTTGGCATAGCTTAAGCGATGAGGGGTTGGAAGAAGCCTTGAGGGTTCGGTTGGACTTTATGGTCATCACGGGGTTGGAAAAGGTGCCTGATCATACGACGCTCTGTCGATTTCGCAACTTGTTGATCAGTCAAAACCTTTGGGAATACCTCCTTGCAATGATCAATTATCAACTAGAACAAAAGGGATTAAAAGTGAAAGAATCCCAAGGAGCGATTATAGATGCGACGCTTATCGAATCAGCGGCACGTCCTCGGAAAGAAATGGAGGGGATGGCTGTTGATCGTGAAGAAGACAAGGAATATGCTGTTGAAGAGCAGGTAACCCTTTCCAAAGATCCAGATGCCACATGGCTTAAGAAGGGGAAACGGAGCTATTTTGGGTACAAAGGCTTTATGGTCATTGACCAGGAGGACGGATATATTGATCAGGTTCACGTGACGCCTGCGCATGTCTCTGAAGTGAGAGAGTTGGAAGAGGTTGTGAAGAAGCGTCGAGATAAGAGGCTTTATGGAGACAAAGGGTATGCTTCCCAAGGAAACAAAGACTTGCTGAGGTCTAAGGGGATTAAGAACGGGTTGATGGAGAAAGCGAAAAGAAATAAGCCCTTAACCCATTGGCAAAAAGTATTTAACCGGATGATTTCGAAGATTCGATATAGGGTGGAACAAGGATTTGGAACCTTAAAACGAAAATTCAAATTCACGAGAGCATCCTATTTTACAACACCCAAAGTTCAAGGACAAATGGCCCTAAAAGCCATAGCCTTTAACCTCTTAAAGGCCACAAATAAGGTTGCTTATGGATAAATCAGGCGAGTTAAGTGAGTATTTGAGCAAAAAAAGAACAAAGAGACGAAGAAAAATATCATCCCCCTCAATTTAAAAAACTCAAAAATTAGCTTTTCAGGACCTCAGTTGGAATTTTTATTAATTATGCAATGGCCTTTCTTTTTGTTTTATCAGACAGTCTCTTAGGGAAGAGTGTTGCATAAATTACAATGTGTCGTAAGTTTTTAAAATTGAGAGATTCAGGGCTTGCTAAATGTAAATAATTTTAATAGCCTTCAATCGCTTATTAAAAAATAAGAATATATCAAACCATCTCTTAGGGAGACTCTCATGAAAAAAAACTTTGTAACACCAGGCCTTTCTTTGCTTAGCGTCCTTGCGCTTGCAGGACTTACAGGATGCGCAACATCCAATATGGATCGTCTGCAATCTGATGTAAAATGGGGCGAATGTGTGAATTGCGATTTGTCAAAAGCAAACCTTGCTGGCAAAGACCTTTCCCACGTGGATTTGGCCGGTGCCAATTTAAGTGGTGCTAATCTTGAAAAAGCCAATCTTCAAAATGCTAACTTAGAGCATGCGAATTTAATGGGGGCTAATCTTAGCTTTGCCAATTTTGAACGTGCGAATTTGACCGGTGCGAATTTAGATGCTGCAATGGCTCCCAATGCGAACTTTGAAAGAGCAACTGTTGTGGATGCCAACATGGCCGCAGACCTCAAAGATGCGAACTTTGAAAGAGCCTTTGTTGCAGATACAAATTTCATAGGTGGCAACCTCGCTGGCGCCAATTTCTATTGGGCTGAGACAACGGAACTTGTTAAAGAAATGCTTTATCACTCTGGTGCACAAAACCTCGACAAGATCACCGTTTATGGTCAAGAGGAAGTGGCGGTGCTGAAGAAGAAGCATTATAAAAAGCACAAAAAGCATCACCCTAAAGCTGCAGAGCACAAAGTGGTGAAGCATGAGCATCACAAAAAGCCTCATGCCCATCATGCAAAGCCTACGAAAGTTGAGCCCGTAAAAACAGCTCCTGCTATGATGCCACTGAAGCCTGCAGGTAAAAAAGATCACTCAAACTAAAATAAAAATCAAAAGATTTAATCCTTTTATAAAACCTCAGTTTTCGGACTGAGGTTTTTTTTTGAATTGTAAATATATTATTAATAATTTTCCTGTTAAAATAGAGAATAGAAAGTATATTAAGGGGGAGGTTGTGATGGATAAGGATCAAGCCCAAGAAATTGTAAGACGTAAGCGAGAGTTTTATGTGAGTCTTACAGTTTATATTATCTTTTCAATTGTAGGAACCATTATATTTTTTCTTTATGATCATGGGATGAGTTTTTGGCCCAAATACATTTATTTTTGGGGGGCTCTTTATATCGTTTATAAGGGGATAAAAACAGGAAGCTTGCCTTTTATCAGTTCAATATTACCTTTTACTTCTCAAAAATGGGAGCAAAAGGAAGTAGATAAACTCACAAAGAAAAATGATTTGGAAGAGAAGAAATAAAATTTAATTCATTGATTTTTCATTTCCCTCAACTTTGATAAGCTCTTCATAAAGCGGGGCCAATGTCCTCACGCTGTAAAACCAAATTCCAAGGAGTATAAAAACAAAAACAGAAGCATAGGGGAGAGTAATTAAAAGACCTGCTGCAAAATAAGCCGTTAGAATGGCATCCGTGCCGGCGCTTCCGCCATTGGCAATATCAAAACTTAAGACATCAACAGCAGCCTTTCCCTTGACTTTCATATCCGTAGGTAGGGGGATGTAAGCCATTTCTTTTGTTGTGTATACGAATGCATAGTATACAAGAGAAATAATAATTGTATTGGCGGTTCCAATGTAAATGATGAGAGATGATAATTGAGAAAACTCTGGAAAATGCCCATTTAATAAAAGAGCACTCAAGAAAACAGTGGCCGAAAGTCCCGTTAATAATGGCGCCATATAAGCTACAAATTTCCATCCAAGTTGAGGGATAAATGTTTTTGAAATGTAAGCAATAATTGCAACGCCTATCCCTTCCCAAATGCGAACTTGAGAGAGAAAATAATTATAATTGTCTGGCGAGGTCTCAATTTTATTCAGTTCTGTTTTCCAGAGTAAAGCTGTGAATTCATAGATCATTTCATTGGAAAGCAGTATTAAAAAAATGCATCTTAAATACTTGGAATTAAAAAGATAATGAAATCCTTGAAATATTGATGTTTTTGATCGATCTTTTGGTGGCGTTTTGTGTTTTAGCATAAAAGGCCGTTCCCACAGAATAATATGAATGCTGACGGCTATGAGAAATGAAACAACGCTTAAAACAGAGACGAGTTGAAAAACGTGAGTCCAAACTTGTCCTTGATCAGAAGGGGAGGCAAGAACCATATTCACGAGTTTTACAACGCCCATACCTGAGGCAATAGAGGCGAGTCCTCCAATGGCAATGAAAACGGGATAAAATCTTTTGGCTTCATGCGTTGTGACAACTTGGTTGGCCAATTGCCAAAATAAAACAGTAAAAGAAGCACCCAACCATAAATCAACAATGAGATAATAAATGCAAATTAACCAATTGCCATAGATCACGATAAACCATTTCCAATGCGGATAGGATTGAATCAGATTTTCAATATATTGGGGAGAGGGTTGATAACGTTCAATTGAAGGGTAAAGAAAAAATGGAAAGAAAAGTAAGAATGCTGAGGTGCTCAGAAAAAAGACGTTAAAGATTGATCTGCGTGAAAACCGATCAATCATCCAAGAAAAAAACATAACAAATAAAATACCGATGGGAAGTGATCCAAAACACCTTAAATAAACGAGTATTGTTGCGCTAGAATTGGGTGCGGTAATCACAAGAGAGTCTCTGAGTCCCGTCAGATTCAAATTTCCAACGGAAATTAAAAATGCTAAAACTGCAAAATAATAAAACTTTTGCCGCTCTTGGCGTTCAATGGGAAAAATATATTTTTGAAAAAAAGAAACGTGCTGATGCGTCATGTAAAGTCTTTATTTTAAATTTTAGGGTCGTTAACAGAATGAAAAAATTAAGCGATGCGTTTTGGTTTTTTCAATTCAGAAGACTCAAAGCCTGTACCCGTCATTTCTTCAGGGTCTCTAAGGACATAGCCACGTCCCCAGACGGTTTCGATATAGTTTTCTCCGTCCAAAGCATCCGTAATTTTTTTTCGAAGCTTACAAATAAAGACATCGATGATTTTTAATTCAGGCTCGTCCATTCCCCCATAAAGGTGATTTAAGAACATTTCTTTGGTGAGTGTTGCGCCTTTGCGTAAAGAAAGAAGTTCAAGGATGGCATATTCTTTTCCGGTAAGTCTGAGGGGGCGTCCATCTATAAAAACGGTATGATCTTGAAGGTTCACGACTAAGCGGCCAGTTCTGACGCTTGATTCAGCGTGACCTTTTGAACGGCGGATAATAGCTTGAACGCGCGCAGTGAGTTCATTTTTATTAAAAGGTTTTGTGAGATAATCATCGGCACCAAATCCCAGGCCTTTGACCTTATCGGAGATCTCATTGAGGCCTGATAGAATCAAGATCGGCGTTGTAATATGGGACGCGCGAAGACGCCTTAAGACCTCATAGCCGTCCATATCCGGAAGCATTAAATCCAGAATAATGATGTCGTAATCATAGAGCTTTCCGATTTCAATACCGTCTTCCCCCAGATCCGTTGTGTCTATAATAAAGCCTTCCGCGCGGAGCGTTAATTCAACACTTTTGGCCGTCGACGAATCATCTTCTACCAGCAGAACGCGCATGATATTTCTCCCTTTTATATAGGCCTTTGACCCTTTTTTATTTATAGTAAACCATATTTTTGCACATTCGTTAAGCAAAAAAATAGGTGAGACGAGATAAGCTGAAATACGCTTTGTTTTGCCTCAAATTTTAAGAAAAATTAATTTTATCATTACAGTTTTAATTTTATAATAAAAATACGATAATTGTATGTTGTGGGTGGTTTTTATGAAAAAGAAATTTCGTCGTTTGAGCTCTTCAATTTTGCTTGCATCCTCAGCTTTTGCCCCATCGGCGGCTGAGGCGAAAATGCCACCTAACGCTTTTAAAGGCATCTCTGAGTTTTTTCTCAAAAAATCTTATGATCCCACTGTGGGAGAAGCCGCCTTGGAAAGTGGCTTTATTGAATCGCTTCGCTTAGATGGTGATTTTGAATATGGTGAAGAGAATGGTGAACGTCGTTTTATTAAAGATAAATCTCAGGATCCGGTCTGGAAGTTTTTGAAAGAATTATTTCCCTCTCCTGCTGGGCATTTGACGATTGAAACAGAAGGGAATAAAAATTTTGCACGTCTACTTAAAACGCCTAAGGGTGTAGCCCTTATGCTAAACTATGTGCATGCATTACGTGCGGAGTCTGAAAAAAATTCAAAGAGCTTTTTAAAAATAAAATCAGACATCCAGGATGCACTTTTCGAAGAGCTCTTTTCAAAGGATGAAAAAGAAAAAAAAGAGAAATTAAAAAATTATATCAAAAGTCTTATTGAATCAAGAAAAACCCTTGAGGAAAATAAATTTGAAAATCAAGAGAAATTGGAGAAAACAAAAAAATTAATAGGACTACTAGAAAAAGCGATTTTAAATACTTTAAAGACGTTTATGTTAGCTGATGATTTTCCGAAAGAGTCCTACGAGCAAATTAACAAATTTTTGGAAGAGGGGAAAGATCTTAATAATATTGAGACTATCATAGAAAAAAACCTATTTAAAAAGCGTTTTGATGCGGCAAAAGAAATTCTCAAATTAATTAATGGAGCTGTTGATGAAGAAAAAAAAGCTTTTTATCCACCACATACAACTGAGCAAATTATCACAGCTTTCTTTTGTGAAAAGTTTAGTGAACAATCAGAGATCTTCGATCTAATCCGAGAGTTAGATAAACAGATTGTAGATAAAAATAAACAAATTCCTTTAAAAGGAGATATTCTCAAAAAAGACGATTTTGAAGAAATTTATAAAAAAAAGACTGTGAAAATAGACGATCTTTTTGATATTTTCGTTGAGCAAACCTTTTTTTCAATGATTCCGTTTAAATCTGGAAGCCATCTTTCCAGTAATGGAAGTACGGAGCGTTATGATCGAAAATCAGATAAGTTATTGCCAAATAAGACATTTCAAGATTGTGCAGAAATTTCAGGCCGTCATATTTTTTCCATGCTTCTTTATGATAGAATTTCGAATTCTTATGATTTGAGTTTTATTGAAAGTTATATGAAAAATAATGAAAGTAGGTATTTCAAAAATTTTAAAGAATTTTTTGAAAAATATAGTCCTGGGAAGGCTAATTCTGGTGCGCGCGATGTGCGTTCTGATTGGAATCGGGTTGTTGGGGATTTGAATGACAAAAATGATTTGTCTATTCAATACCTGTCTGGAAATAATGAGTTAACGCCAGGCTTTGTGAATTTTGTAAATGTATTTTCAAAAGTTTTTAATTTAAAATTGGCTCCGTTTCCTTTTGAAAATCAGCTTTTAGATCAAAAGAAATGGCTGAAAAACTCATTTGTCAAAATCTTTACACTCGTAAATCCCCGTTATGATTATCAATTGGATCTTGATTCTGTGAGGGGTGGTAAAGACAAAAATGGAATGAAAGATTTAGCAGGAAGTCTCAAGATCAAAATCTTGGATAAAGAAAATAAAAAAGAATTATTTTCATTTAAATTTGATGTCTGGGAAGATTTGAAACATGCCTTTGTGCATACCGTGAAGGACAAACTTCAGGAAACATATTTGAAAACTCTAAAGCCTTTGGGAAAAGAGATTAGTGAGGATGTAGATGTCAAAACGGCGCAAGATATCATCCATTTATTGGTCAAAACGAAGGATGTGAGTCATCCTCTCTATACTCTTTTTCAAAGACCTTTAACGGACAATGAATCCAGAGTTGATTTTCTAAAAAACTTTATAACATTGTCTTCAGCAAATGGAGAATTTGTAAAATCTCATCAAAAACGATTAAAAACGATGCTCGGGCATGTGTTAGATGATATTGGATGGGATGATTCGGCGACTGTTAAGATAGCCTCTCCCCATGTTCTTACTCTTGCACAAAATCAATTTTTTCGGGATGTTGTCTTTGAAAAAGTAGGGGCGCTGCAAATTGATAAAAATACAGATCTTCTATTGCAATTCAAAAAAATTCAAAATTTAGCATTGAATAACTCAAAGATTAAGAGCCTTACGTTTCCACAGACATTCAAGAATATGGAGTTTTTATCAGTTCAACAATCAGAAATCACTGATCTTAATTTAGCGGCCGTTGAGAATTTGACAAGGGTGAATATTCAGAACGCACCTTTGCAGTCAATTGTGTTTGGTGAGAAAAATAAATTTGTTGAGTCTTTAGAAATATGTGGAGGAAATATTAAAAATTCACTAGATGTGTTGGATGCCTCTCCTCTTGAAAGTCTGAAAACTCTCAAATTATTTGATAATCCACTTTTGAAATCTTTTATATTTGGTGAGAAAAATAAAAAGCTCGAAGAATTTGAGCTCTGGGATTCCGCCGTAGAGGAAGTGGATTTTTCATCCCTCAAGGGCATTAAAACTATCCATTTGAAGGGTAATAAAAAGTTAAGATCCATTACGTTGGGTGAAGATCATAAAGATTTGGAGGACTTGACTATTTTGGATTCGGCCATTACAAAATTAGATGAGGTTTCGTTCTTTAAATCTCTCGTGGCGTTAAAGGATCTCTCACTTAGAAATGATCAGCTGAAAGAGTTGACATTCAGCAAATCCAATACGGCTCTTTTTGATTTTTCTCTTTCGCAATCATTGATAGAGGAACTTGATGTCTCTCCTCTCACAGGGCTGCAGAAATTCTCTCTCTATAATAATAGTAATTTAAAGACACTTACGTTTGGTCAGAATAGTAAAATTGAAATGTTTAATTGTAATGGTTCAGAAGACCTTCGGTTAATGGGATTATCCCATCTTAAAAACTTGAAAAGTGTTACAATTGGACAGGATATATTTAATGAAAAAGTTGTAAAGGGCATCACATTTGAGGATGAAATGACGATTGGGCACTTGAAACTCAAACTTAAAGGCTTGAAATCAAAATCAACGGGCAAAGATGAGGAAGAACAAACCTGAAGTTTCCGCAGAAAAGTATAGTAAGGCTTAGGGTTTCGGTATGGAGTTTGAAGGGGGACTAAAGTTCTCACCCCAAAACTTTTTGTCTTTTACGGGCAAAAGCTGGGGGGATGCTCAATTGATCTCGATATTTGGCGACGGTTCTGCGGGCGATTTCAATGCCTTCGCCTTCAAGAATTTCCACCAATTTTTCATCTGAAAGAGGTTTTCCTGGGGGTTCGTTCTCCACAAGGTTTTGAATGCGCATACGAACGTGTTCAGATGAAAGGGCATCACCGCCGGCGCTGCTATTAATTCCTGTTGTGAAGAAGAATTTAAACTCAAAAATACCGCGAGGTGTGGCTAAATATTTGTTACTGGTCACGCGGCTGACCGTGCTTTCGTGCATCTCGATGGCGTCGGCGATTTCCTTCATCACAAGGGGTTTTAAATAGCGAATGCCGTATTTAAAAAAATCTTCTTGATGGTGCACGATTTGGGTTGCAACTTTGAGTATGGTTTTGGCGCGCTGATCGATAGCTTTTAAAAGCCAATTTGCGGATTGAAAATGTTGATTTAAATAGGTCTTGGTGTCCTTTTCGGTGCCCCCTAATTTTAATAATGCCGCATACTTTTGATTCATCATGACTTTGGGCAGCGTTTCAGAATTAAGCTCCACATGCCAATTTTGTGATTTCTCATCAAAGCGTACAAAGACATCAGGAATGCGGGTTTGCGGATCCTCAAATTGAAAAGTGGCCCCGGGTTTGGGATTGAGGGCACGAATATCTTGAATAAGACCTTTTAAAGCGTCTTCATCACAATTCAAGAGTTTTTGGAGGTCTTTCAATTGTCCTCGCCCTAAAAGATCGAGATGCTTTAAAAACTGAGCATGAAGGGGAGTGAGTGATTTTTGTTGCTCGAATTGCAGGCGCAAACATTCACTTAAATTGCGGGCCCCAATTCCTGGTGGATCAAAGGATTGAATGAGATCAAGCGCAGATTCGATCTCTTCTTGTAGACAATTCATTTGAAGGGCAATGGCCTCTAAAGAATCCTCCAAATAGCCGGCCTCTGAGATTTTATGGATGAGGAGGGCTCCTAAGAAATGTTCTTGTGGTGTTTTGGCTTCAATACGGAGTTGCTCGAAAAGATAATCCTGAAGACTTTTTTCGCGAATGTCTTCGATGTCGAATTCCTTGCCATCGTCAAAATGATGATCTTGGGTTGCAATGTTATTAAGAGTACTTTTTTCGTCTTGAAAGACGTTGTTCTCGTCGCCATCCAGGCTGTCCCAATGATCTTGCGAATCGTCTAAATTGAGAGTCTCTTCCGACTCATCAATTGGTGTTTGATCTTCTTCCTTGGTGGTCTCATCATGTTCGAGAAGAGGATTTTGAATAAGTTCGTTTTCAAGGAATTGGGAAAGCTCAAGATTAGTCATCTGCAAAAGCTCGATGGCAAGCCGCAGTTGGGGCGTCATTGTAAGTGTTTGCGTCTGGGTTTGATCCAGACGTTGTTGAAGCGGCATGGTTTTCCCTGTTTTTTATTTGTAAGGCGCCGTTACAAGGGAATTGTCGCAAGTTTTGACAAGATTGTCATGCGGATTTTGCGGTGAGCATTTCTTTCAGTGCATTACGATGATCGTCTTGAGAGCTGGGTGCTTGATTCAAAAACCTAACCATATTTTCAACAGTGCATTTTTCTTGTAAAAATTCAGGAATGACTTCTTGATCAAATAAAATATTGACCATACACGCGTATTTGGCTGTGATGAGTCTGCGTGCAATAATCGCTGTAGCTGCACTCATTTGATAGGCGATGGCAAAGGGGGCGCCAGAAAAAAGACCGAGCTCAAGGGCTACGGTTCCTGATGCCGCCAAAGCCTTTGAGGTGGTTGCAAAGGCATCTCGGCGTATATCATCTCCAAGAAAAATATAAGGACGTGCGTCCCAATTTTTTGTCATCTCACGGACCAGAGTTTCGACTTGAGGAACCGTGGGAAGAATGACTTTATACTGAGGATGCGTTTTGAGAAAAACGTCGGAGGCTTTCATAAAAAGAGGCAGAAGTTGGGTGACTTCACTCTTGCGACTTCCTGGTAAAATGGTGAGAAGAGGTGTGCCTTCAGGAATTCCAGATTTTTCATAAAAGCGTGCAGCATGGCCTTCGGGAATTTGGGCCAAAGGATGGCCGAGAAATTTTGTAGGAAGACCATGTTTTTCAAAATAGGGGGGTTCAAAAGGATAAAGGCACCAGAGTTCATCATAAATTTTAGCAATTTTTTTTGCGCGCCCCGGGCGCCAAGCCCAAACAGTGGGAGCCACATAATGAATCAGCTTGGGGGAGTTTTCTGTCCGTGATTTCCGGATCGCTTTGGCCACGCGAAATGAAAAATCAGGAGAGTCGATGGTTACAACCACATCGGGTTTTTCCTTTTGAATTGTTATGATTGTTTGTTTTAAACGTTTAAGCAAATGCGGGAGTTTGGCCAAAATTCCAAAAATCCCCATGATGGAGAGTTCTTCCATGGGGAAAAGACTTTGAAGCCCCTCTTTTTGCATGCGGGGGCCGCCGATGCCGATAAAATCAATTTCGCCTTTGTGTCGAGTTTTCAGATCGTGCATGAGTTGACCTCCCAATTGATCACCTGAGGCCTCTCCTGCAATGAGGAAATAAAAGGGGCGACGCGTGGGGAAGTCTTCCTTCACGATAACAAAACGCCTTCAATAAAAATTCCGGCCTCATCCGCCAATCGAATGGTTTCTTCCCGATGTAGGAGGAGAGAGCGACCGGCTTCAATCACCACGCCTCGAAGTCCTGCTTTGGCCAAATTTTTAATGGTCTCAGGGCCAATAGTTGGAAGATCCGCGCGGTTGTCTTGAGAGGTTTTGGCTATTTTAACCAAAATGCCTTTTTCACCAGGGCGTGCATGCTCACCCGCTCTTTTAATGAGGGCGTCGGTGCCTTCAATGGCCTCAACACCTAAGACGAGGCCTTGTTGAATAACAACAGCTTGCCCCACATCTGCGCTACTTAAGGCTTTTAAAATTTCAAGACCACGGGCAATGTCAGAGCGCGCTATTGCATCAGGAGAAACAGATCCTAATGTGCCAAGTGTTTCTTTAGTCGCCAAAACATCTTGTAAGATCTGATCGGCGCCTACAATTTTAAACCCCTCGGCTTCCATCATTTGGATGAGGAGTTTGAGAAAACTATCGTCGCCTAACGCTTTGGCGCTAAGCTTAGCAAGCCATAAGGCGCCTTTAAGATCAGGTCGAATTTCGCTTAAAGAGGGGCGGGTCATTCCGCCTGCCAGAACAATTTCTTGAACAGCATTCGATTTTAAATATTTGAGGCATTTTCCAACCTCACCAAAATGAACCCAGAGGTGAGGACGTCCTTCGACAAGATCTGACTCAGTTTGCCCTTGAAAGGCCAGAATATAAAGAGGACGAGCTTGTTTTTCACAGGATTTAACAAGAAGTCTTGGCAAATCTCCACTGCCCGCAAAAAGGGCGAGTGGTTTTTTTGAACTATCTTCTGGCACTTGCTGCATTATTCTCAAGTTCCTCAGTTTCATGGAAGTCCCATGTTTCAGAAGGAAGACAGAGAGGTCTGTCGGGTTCCGCATTGATAAAATCAATTAAACGCTTGACGGCCGGGCAGTCGGAATAGGTGTCCTCGATTTTCTTTAAGCGATCTTTGAGGTTTATGGTCTTATCGCTCACGAGTAAGTTGTAAGCATTTCTGAGATTATGCATTTCATTCCGGGAAAAACCGCGACGCTTAATTCCCATAAGGTTGAGGCCCCCCAAACGGGACTTAATGGTCATTACGGCCCCAAAAGGAATTACGTCTTCATTGACACCGGCGGTTCCTGCAATAAAGGCGTGTTCGCCGATGCGGACGAATTGATGAATGGCTGCAAGTCCTCCAATCACCACAAAGTCACCGACTTTGACATGGCCGCCGATGGTGGCGTTATTGGCCATAATGATATTGTTTCCAAGCTCACAATCGTGGGCGACGTGGGTGGACACCATGAAATAGCAATTGTTGCCAATTTTTGTAACCATTCCACCATGCTCTGTTCCTGGATGAATGGTCACATGCTCACGAATAACGTTGTTGGAGCCGATTTCAATGCGGGAAGGTTCACCTTTGTAATTTATATTTTGCGGAGGTTGTCCCAAAACCGCGAATGGAAAAATTTGAGTATTTTCGCCAATGCTGACATGCCCCTCAATTACAACATGAGATCTTAAAACGACATTTTTGCCCAATTGAACATGGGGACCAACAATGGAGTAGGGGCCAATAATAACGCCCTCCCCGAGTTGTGCACTGGGATCAACAAGAGCGGTGGGATGAATTTGAGCAGTCATAAAAAATCTTTCGTTATGTAAAAATGAATTAATTATCGGCGATCATTGCGGTTTCCATGGCTTCGGCCACGAGTTCACCATTAACATAAGCCTCGCATTTAAAGCGCCAGACGGGACCACGTTGTTGGTGTTTTTTCACAGACAGATGAAGAACATCACCAGGCCCCACCATTTTGCGGAATTTTGCTTCATCGATACCCATAAAATAAACAAGCTTTTCTTTATCGTGTGTTCCCAAATAATGCATGACCATAGCAGCTGCAGTTTGTGCCATTGCTTCGATAATGAGAACTCCTGGCATTACTGGTTTTTTGGGGAAATGACCTTGAAAATACCATTCATTAATAGAAACATTTTTGATTCCAACGGCGCTTTCGCCAGGAACGACATCGATAATTTTTTCAATCAAAAGCATCGGAAAACGATGGGGAATGAGACGAATAATCTCATCGTATTCGATTGTAATGGAGTCTGGAGTCATAACCGGTTTCTCATTTGTAAGTGTCGTCATAAAATCATCCTCTCTTGGCTTTTTCCTTTGTCAAGCGCTGTAGAGTTGCGAGTTGGCGATAAAAAGATTTAATAGGCATTGCAGGGGTTCCACCGACAACTTCTCCTGGTTCGATATCGCGCATTACACCACTCTGTGCGGCAATTCGAGCACCTGATCCGATTTTCAAGTGATTGATCATTCCCACTTGCCCACCCATCGCAACAAAATCACCTAATTTTGTACTGCCGGAAATACCCGTTTGCGCCACAATCACGCAACCCTTACCAGTTTGAACATTATGAGCAATTTGAACAAGATTATCAATGCGAGTTCCATAACCAATAACAGTATCATGCCCACTTCCGCGATCAACGGTAGTATTGGCGCCGATTTCAACATGATCTTGAATGATGACGCGTCCGAGTTGAGGGACGGGAACATGACCACCTTTATGACCAGTGTCATCCATAAAGAATCCATATCCTTGTTGGCCTATGCGGGCGCCTGTTTTAATATGGACCCCGCGTCCAATAAGCGCATATTCAATAGAAACATGAGAAGCAATTATAGATCCATCACCAATGGAAACACCGCGCCCAATAAACGTATGCGTACCAATCGTAATTCCATTTCCAAGTTCTACACCCTCTTCAAGAACAGCAAGGGGGGCGATATTACAATTTGAGCCTATCTTGACGGAAGGATGAATAACTGCGGAAGGATGAATTTCAGCTTGAATTGCGGTATTTGGATAAAATGCATTGGCGATTAACGCATATGATCGATAAGGCGCCTCAGATACCAAAAGTGGCATAGAGGGAGGGGCTTCCTCCACATACTCTTCTGCCACAATGCAAGCAGAGGCATTAGTGGTTTTCAAAACACTCACATATTTGGGATTGTTGAGTACAGAAATGGTACCAGATGAAGCGGCATCCATAGGGGCAACGTCCGTAATTGAAAGTGTGACATCCCCGCGATGAATTTCGCATTCACCAATTCTTGCCAAATCTTCAAGTGTGAAGGGGCCCTTATTACTAAAAAATTTTGAATCCGCCATGTATCAATCCGACTACTATGAAAAGGGGACACCCAAAAATTTCAGGTGTCCCTTTATTCATTTTACTTTGTTTGTGATTTGAGTTGTTTTTCGATCTCAGCGGTCGCCATAAATTTGACTTTAACGCTGGGAAGGTCCTTGTTCAATGTGGCCAAAACTTTCTCTGTCACGTCATAACTTGGATCTGCAAGAACGACTTGTTCTTTATAAAGAACAATGTTCGCACCAACGTCTTGCTTCACTTTATCGGAAGACTTCAAGAACGCTTGATAGACATCTTGACGTGCCGTATCAAAAGCTTGCTCGAGTTGAACTTTCAAAACTTCAAGTTTCATTTGAACTTCAGCAACGCGTTTTTCAAAATCCTGACGTTTTTGAGAAAATTCTTTTTCAGGTAAAGTTTTTTGTTGTTTTGCAAGCTCTTGGTCTTTACCACGAAGTTCTGTTTCGTAAGTGCTCATTTCTTTTTGGATTTCAGCGCGGCGTTTTTCGATTTCCGCTTTCACACCTTGTGTCGCTGTGGATTTATCCAAAATGGCCTGAACATCAACAACCGCAATTTTGGGTTGAGGAAGCGCTGCTGGTGTATCTGTTGCAGACAATGAAGACGCAGAAATTAAAACTGCAGAAGTGAGTAAAAGGGATGTTAAAGTTTTCATATTTCGTTCTCCTTTAAAATTGTGTGCCGAAGTTAACTCTGAAAGTTTCAGTATAATCAACACCTTTAACTTTGCGTACGGCTTTTGCAAAGGTAATTCCGATAGGCCCCACAGGGGATTTCCATGTGATCCCAACGCCCGAACCTACACGTGTTTTAGAGTCGTTGCTGACAATCCGTGTGCTTGAGTTTCCTGAATCCCAAAGGCTTCCAATATCAGTAAAGAGCTGACCTTTTACACCAAAATCATTGGGCAAGGGAAGGGGGAAATTCAACTCCACGGTGGCCAGATAATAATACTGTCCGCCAAGAGCATCGCGAGTGATGCGATCACGAGGTCCAATTCCACTATCTGTAAATCCGCGCAGGCTATCGCCACCTAAGGAATAGCGGTCAACAACACGTGTTGTTTTGCCCAAACCATTCATAATTCCGGTTTCAGCTTTTGTCGCCAAAACCCAAGTATTATCATCGTCAATAGGAAGGTAATGTCCAACACTGAAATTATTTTTGATATAGCGCACATTACCACCTGCACCAGCAAAGTCATTGCCGACGGAGGCGTAATATCCAGCCGTTGGATCAATGCGGCTATCGCGTTTATCATAGACTAAGGAATGTCCAAATCCAGATACTAACCAATCTCCACTTTGCGCGGCCACAAAAGGGGAAAGACCTCGCCGGAAGGATCCTAAATGATCTTCCCTAATGAGATAGTTCCAATTTTGCCTTAAGGATTCTGTGATTTCATATCCTGTTTGGAATGAGGATCCGACCGATGACATGCGGTAATCATCAGAGAATGTTTTGCGAGTATCGTATTTGCGTTGGGTGTAGAATACCTCGACACCGCCCAAAAGTCTGCGGTCTAAGAAATAAGGATCGAAGAAAGCGGTTCTTGCATCAACACTTCTTTGGCTGACCATTGTGCGCATATTCCAGATATAACCTTCACCCATGACGTTGCGTTCATTAGCCATAATGGCGCCCAAAGGGCCTTCGCTTGTGGAGTATCCTGCTGCAAATTGAAGCTGACCTGTGGCTTGATCTTCAACGTCTACGTTGATGTCGACTTTATCTGGGGCACCTGCTTCTTGTTCAGAGAGTTCAACTTTTTTGAAATAACCTAAATCTTTAATGCGCTGTTCGCTGCGATTGAGTTTTGTGGCATTGTAAGCGTCGCCTTCTCCCAAACGAAATTCACGACGGACAACGTTGTCGTTTGTTCTATCGTTTCCGCGAATATTGATGCGGTTGATATAAACATGGCGGCCTTCTTTAATCTCGAAGGTCATTTTCACAGTGTGTTTTTCGGCATCTTTCTCAGCCTTAGGTTCAATTTCAATGAAGGTAAATCCTTGATCGCCCACAGCGCGATTTAGGTTTTCGATAGTTTTTTCGACTTCTTTGAGTTTGTACTTATTTCCTTGAGAGAACGTAATTTCAGATTCCAATTGAGATGCATCAAATTTGGCCAGATTATTGATGATTTTTACTTCCCCAAATTCATAAGGTTCACCTTCATCCAAGGTGTAAGTGATATAAAAATCTTGGGAATCTGGATCAAGTTCGGCAACAACAGACACGACCTTAAAATCGGCATATCCATTGTTGAGATAGTATTTTCTCAAAAGCTCTCGATCATAGGCCATGCGATCAGGATCATAAGTATCATCAGACGTAAAGAAGCGGTACCAGCGTGTTTCTTTTGTCATTACAATGGATTCTAGACGTCCCTCGCTGAAGCGTTTGTTCCCCACAAATATAATTCGGTCGATGCGGGTCGGTTTTCCTTCCTCAATTTCAAATACGAGGTCTACGCGGTTTTGATCACGTTCAATAATCTTAGGCTCAATTTTGGCTCCATAGCGACCGCTCAGGCGATAAATATCGCGAATTTTTTGGGCGGCTCCTTGCGCACGACCTGCGGTGTAAACTTCACGAGGGCGGAGTCCGATTTGTCCTACTAGGAGTTCGTCTTTGATCTTATCATTGCCTTCAAATACAATACGATTGATGATTTTATTTTCAACCACTTTAATCAGAAGGGTGTCTCCGGATTCTTCAATAAATACATCTGCAAAAAGTCCAGTTGCGAAAAGATCCTTTAACGCATCTTCAATCTTTTCTTGATCAAAATCATCGCCGATATGAATAGGGACATACGTTAAAATCGTTGGGGTTTCGACCCGGTTATTGCCTTCCACCTTAATGGAATGAATCTTTGCTCCCGAAAGAGAGCTTGTTGAAAGTAATCCCACAAGCGTTGTTGAGAGAAGAAACAGAGACGTTTTTGATTTCAAGACCATTATCAACCTTTTTATTTGAAGAAAATATGATGAATGTCGTTCCAAGTTGCAAAAAGCATTAAGGAGATGAGAAGCGCAAAGCCAAATCGGAAACCCCACTCCTGGGCTTTTTCTGAAACGGGTTTTCCGCGGATGGCCTCGATGGTGTAGAAAAACAAATGTCCTCCATCGAGCATAGGGATTGGGAACAAGTTCAACAATCCCAAATTAATGGAAAGAAGGGCCATAAACCAAATCAAGGAGACCATTCCATTTTGAGCAACTTCTCCCGACATTTGGGCAATCCGTAAAGGGCCTCCCAAACCATCAGCTGATTTCATGCCCATAATAACTTGACCCAAGCCTTTGAGGGTTTGCCAGGTAATGTCGCCGGTTTCTTGAATAGCATATCCGATGGCAGCAATAGGTCCGCGTTGAATAAATTCAGCCTTGTTTCCAATCACGCCCAAAAGCCCCACCTTGTGAATCGTTCCAAAATTGTCTGTGATTTCTGAAAGTTTGGGTGTGATTGCGAGGGTCTGCTGTGCACCATTTCGCTCAAATGTAATTTCAAGAGGATGACCAGGATTATCATGAACAATGGCTTGGAGATCTTCAAAACGGGTGATTTCAGAGGTTCCAATTTTTACAATACGATCGCCGGTTTGAAGTCCTGCATGTGCAGCAGCACTCTCGGGTTGAACGCCTTCGATGACAGGAGATGTAAAGCGTTGTCCAACAGTTACAAACATCATAGCCAAAACGATGACCGCAAAAATATAATTAGCTGCCGGCCCTGCCGCAGAAACTGCAAGGCGGGCGCCTACGGATTTATGATGCAGAGATTTGGCTTTAAGTTCATCGCTGAGGTTTTGGAGTTGTTCGTGATCTGGTGTGCTGGCCGCATCGGCATCGCCCACCATTTTGACGTATCCGCCTAAGGGCACCCAGCTGACTTTCCAGCGTGTTCCCACCTTGTCGGTCCACCCAAAAACTTCAGGTCCAAAACCGATGGAGAAGACGTCAATACCCACGCCATTCCACCGTGCAACTAAGTAGTGGCCAAGTTCATGGACAAAGACAAGCACCGATAAAACAACCAGGAAAGGAATTAAATACCACCCTAAACTTGCAATGACTTCCATGTCGCCCCTCTTATGTGAATTTTTAGACCGCACTATTTGTACCGATCTTATGTCACCCTGACAATGGAGATTTTAATCCTTTTTTAAGTTTTGTCAGAATTTCACATCAGGCGTGGAAAGGGGACGCGTCACTCCTCTAGGGATTTAATGATTTCTTCACACATCTTTTTTGCATCTCCAAAAAGCATCATGGTATTGTCATTATAAAAAAGTGTATTATCGACGCCTGCATAACCAGGGGACATGGAGCGTTTGACGAAAAGAACTGTTCTTGCATTTTCAACGTCTAAAATAGGCATGCCAAAGATGGGGCTTGAAGGATCGGTTTTAGCGGCTGGATTGGTCACGTCATTGGCGCCAATCACAAACGCCACATCAGTTGTTCCAAAATCTCTGTTGATTTCCTCAAGTTCCAAAACGTCTTCATAAGGAACATTAGCTTCGGCTAAAAGTACGTTCATATGACCAGGCATACGACCGGCGACGGGATGAATGGCATAGCGAACGTCAACGCCTTCTGCTTTTAAAATATCTGACATCTCTCGCAGAGCGTGCTGTGCTTGAGCCACCGCCATTCCATAACCAGGAACAATAATAAGAGATTTTGCATTCTTCATAATAAAGGCGGCATCTTCCGAACTTCCAGATTTTACCGGTTTGTCTGTGGTGGCGCCACCGGGGCCCCCGGTTTGGGCTTCAGTGCCAAATCCACCAAGGATAATATTAAAGATACTGCGGTTCATGCCCTTACACATGATATAGCTCAAAATCGCACCCGAGGATCCCACAAGTGCGCCTGTGATAATCAAAAGGCTATTGTTAAGGGTGAATCCAATTCCTGCAGCTGCCCATCCGGAATAGGAATTGAGCATGGAAATGACTACGGGCATATCCGCGCCACCAATGGGTACAATCAAAGTGAGCCCCAACAAAAATGCAAGGAATGTCATAGCCCAAAATGTGGTGTGAGATTCTGTCATAGCAAAGTGAGCAATACCGATGACGAGCAAAATTCCCATGAGAGCATTTAGAAAATGTTGTCCTTTAAAAACGAGGGGATTTCCGCTCACAAGGCCTTGCAATTTCGCAAAAGCCACCACGGATCCTGTAAATGTAATTGCCCCAATTACAACACCTAATCCCATCTCAACTAAGCTGCTGCCATGGATGAAACCTGGTGCGCCAATACCAAAAGCTTGGGGCTCATTTAAAGCCGCAGCGGCGACTGAAACGGCAGATAATCCCACCAAGCTATGGAAGGCCGCAACCAATTGGGGAAGAGCGGTCATTTGAATTTTTTTGGCAATGATTGTTCCAATGACGCCACCTACAATAATGCCGGTGATAATCCAGCCATAGCTTCCCACAATAGGATTCATCAATGTGGTACCGACCGCTAAAATCATTCCCAAAATGCCATAATTGGCACCCTTTTGTGCAGTTTTTGCGGACGAGAGTCCTTGTAGAGATAAAATAAAGAAAACGGATGCGATTAAATAAGATAACGCAGCAAAATTTGCATTCACGGCTCAGTCCTCACTTAGGATTTCTTTTGAAACATTTGAAGCATGCGGCGGGTTACAACGAACCCTCCGAAGATATTAATAGACGCCAAAACCACGGCAATAAAACCGAATATTTGGGCCAAGGGGTCGGTTGCGGATCCCAAGGCCAAAACCGCGCCAACAATAATAACGCTCGAGATCGCATTAGTAACCGACATCAATGGGGAATGAAGGGCAGGAGTCACTTTCCAGACCACATAATAGCCCACAAATACGGCCAAAATGAAGACGGTTAGGCCCATTACAAAGGGAGAAATATCGGTCATTGAAAAGTTCCTTTAGGCTTTAAATTGTGGGTGAATAATGGCGCCGTCTTTGGTGAGGACGCTTGATTGAATGATCTCATCTTCCCAAGGAATGACGAAATCTTGTGAATCCTTGGGCATCATGAGACTTAAGAAACTGAGGACGTTTTTGGCATACATGGCACTTGCATCAGTGGGGATGCGTCCTGGAAGATTGGGGTATCCAATAACCTTGACGCCATGGATTTCTGTGATTTTTCCGATCTCGCTGCCTTCGACATTTCCCCCGCTTTCAACGGCCAAATCAAGAATCACGGATCCCGATCGCATGCTTTGAATCATCTCATTATCAATCAGGCGTGGTGCTGGTTTTCCAGGAATTAACGCTGTTGTAATGACAATATCCGATTTTGCCATTGTTTCTTGAATTTTTTCGCGTTGGCGCGTTTGATAATCGGCGCTCATTTCCTTGGCATATCCACCAGTACCTTCGCCAGTTTCTTCCGAGTCTACGGTCACAAATTTTCCGCCCAAGCTTTCGACTTGTTCTTTGGCTGCCGCTCTCACATCAAAAGCGCTGGGGATTGCACCTAACCTTTTAGCGGTGGCCACTGCTTGAAGTCCTGCAACACCGGCACCCAAAATCAAAACTTTTGCAGGTGCAATGGTACCTGCGGCCGTCATCATCATAGGAAATGCGCGAGGAAGAACGGTGGCCGTTTCAATAACGGCACGATATCCCGCCAAATTCGATTGAGAAGACAAAACGTCCATAACTTGAGCGCGCGTGATTCGAGGCACGAACTCAAGGCCAAAGGCTGAAATTTTTTTCTCAGCATAGGTTTTTAAATGAGATGTATATTTAAAAGGCGACAAAATTCCAATGAGAAGGCTTCCTTCTGGAAGATAAGAAATCTCGTCTTCACCTTCATCTTTGTTCATGGGGGGCTGGACTTTCAGAACCACTTGAGCGCCCTTTAAAGCGGCTTTCATATCTTTGGCAATTGTGGCGCCTGCGGCTTCATAGTGCGCATCGGGAAATGCGGCTTGAAGACCCGCGCCGGATTCCACCACAATCTCATGACCTAAAGCCACAAGCTTTTTTATTGTTTCAGGCGTTGCCGCAACCCGGGATTCATAAGGCCGGCGTTCTTTAAGTACGGAAATTTTCATTCTAATCTTAACCTAATAATGACACTCTATGGCGGGGAACCTATCACAGCTGATTGAGAAGGAAAAGGGGGGTGTAGGAGTTCATATAGAATAAGACTCAAGAGGCCTCGAGAATATGAGAGTGAATATAGTGCAAAGGAGTGAGGCCTTTCAAGGCGCGATGAGGTCTGAAAGTGTTATATTTGTTGAGAGCTTTGGTGAGCTCAAAACGCATAGAAGCTATGGAATCAGCCAGGAGGTTGTTTTGGTTGTAAAATTCCTCCCGGAATATACGATTTCCCCACTCAACGCCGCCGTTGTAAGTGGGCTTTTTGGAGGACAGAACACTCAGCGGAATTCCAAGTTCTGCACAGGCTTCCTCAAATTCCGCCATAAATTCAGATCCTCCATCAACTTGAATGGATTGAATTTTAAAGGGGGCCTGCTTTACAAACTCAAGCAAGAATCGCTTGGCATGGGCATACACACTCGCATAGATAAATTTCGAGCCTCTTTCCCAAGCCTGGAAGTGCTTGAAACAGATACCATTTTTGGTGACTGTCATGTGGTCAATCTGAACCCGCTCACCAAGCGTCATCGTTTTATAATCCTTGAAAGTCCAAGGTTTTGCATGGCTTTTAAATTGTCTTTTTCTTTTTGTTCTCAGGGCGGAGGGTGATTTTTGCACAAGCCCCTTGTTTTTGAGGGAGGTCAGGATACGGCCGACGGTGCTTTCGTTCAGGATTTGCCCATGGTCTCGCTTGAGAATGATGGCGATTTTCTCTTTGCCATAGGTGGGATTTTCGCGGCGCACTCTCACAAGTTGAAGCTCTGCCTCTCCCCAGCGCGGTTTGTTGAGATTTCGTGGCTTTTTTGAAGGGGGAACACTCCCTTTGTTAAGGTCCTTCAGGATCTTCTTGTGGCGATAATAAGTTGCGCGAGACATCCCGCAAATGTCTTGGCACCTGGAATCGCAAACGTTTTCAGATTTCAGCTTTTCCCAGAGCCTCACGCCGTCTTCATACCGTTTGCGATAGGCGTCCAAATAGTCTTGTGTACGCGCATATGCATAAAGCCTATGCTTATTTTTATGTAATCCGTGGATCCTCATCCAGGCCTCCATCAATAGGTTTTTTAGATTTCCTATTCTTGAGGCCTGGTTGGGTGTGGCAATGGAGATGAGCTTTGCTACAGCGCAATTTGGGGGCGCGCTCAGCTCATCTCCATCCCTCCCAGTTTTGTCTCACTTCTATCTGAACTCGGACAGGAGAGCCACCTCATGAAAAACAGAAAACATCACACCCCTTCGTCTAGCAAAGCCCATAAAACCTTCCGCATCCTCTTTTGATTAATGATCAATAAAAAATATATGTGTAATTTCAAATAATTAAAAATATTTTGGATTTTTTTCTTAAAATCATATTGAATTTAAAAAAATCATACCTATATGTTTATTAATATATTTATTTTTTTTGTGAGGTCGTTGTGTTTAAGAAATCATATTTTTTTATCTTCTTCTTTAATTAGTCTTGTTTTGCTTCTTGGAAACTCTGCAAATGCAATGGACGAAGAGGAAAAAAAACATTTTGCGCCCCGGAAAGACGACAAAGCTAAATATCCACTCAGCAATCCTTCCCCTCAAAATAACAGGGAATACTATGGAGGTTCATACGCTGAATATGAAAATCCTTATAATCCTTATGCTTTCTATGAGTATTATCCTCAAGATATGAACTCTGGCTATCATGGGTATGGCTATGGTGGATATGGAGATGAAAATAGCAATGCATATCTATATGTTCCAAGTAATGGAAACTTCTTAAACCAAGCTCTTCAACATTTAGGTGGATCCTTTCTTCTTTCAGCAAATCAAAATAAACCCTCTCAAAAAAAATATTTAAATAAGAACGCAAATCCTTTCACTCCTAAAGATAATAAACCTCAGTCTATAGAAAAGGGGAAGACGCTTTTTGAATCGTCAGAAATAAAAAAATCTCCCTCAAAGAAACACGTAAAAGAGAAAAAAGTGAATGCTCTTCCTTCGCCTCCTTCATCAATCTCTTTCTCACCCAAAGGAGATTGGGGCAAACCTTTAAATTCAAAAGCGGAAAAAAATGAGGTAGAACCGCAGTCTTTATTAGGATCTTCTTCAAATCAATCGAAAAAAAATCCTAATAAAAAACACGAACATTTAGAAAATTATATCTCTGAAAGTGGAAATTTTATAAACGAAAAGGAAATTCTTCCGAATTTTGATGGGGTTAAGTTCGATAAAATTCCTTCTTTTCTTAAAGAGCATAACATTCGCACAGTAGGGGAGCTTAGACAAAAGCTCTCTAAAATGAAGCCTACTGATGTAGATGTTTTTTATCAGCTTGCAACCTCATTACGCCATAATCAACAAAATTGGTGGGGGTTAGCTGAAGAAATCCTTAAAACACTTGCTAATAGCCAAAACATACCGGATGAAAAAAAAGCTTTTTCTTATTTAGGATTAGCTAAAATAGCGGATCGGCGCAATGAAACAAAAAATGTTATGCAACATCTAAAATCAGCTTTAGAGATGGAGGGAAATTTTCCAAAAGTGCTCCTTTGGGGAGGGACTACTTATTCCATTTTGGGTCAAAAAAAGAAAGGCGCAGATCTTCTAAGTCGCGCACTTAATCATGATAATATTACGAAAAAGGATAAAATTAAAGTCATCATAGGTCTTGGGAATGCGCGATTCACCGATAACGATCATGAACATGACTTTGACTGGTATCTAGAGGCTCTCGCAATCCTTGGGAAGGAGGGAGATGTCAATCTTCGCGCTCAAGCTCTCATTGGTCTCGGGAATGCGCGATCCACCGATAATGCTCATAAACGAGCAGACTGCTACCAAGAGGCTCTCGCAATCCTTGGGAAGGAGGGAGATGTCAATCTTCGTGCTCAAGCTCTCATTGGTCTTGGGAATGCGCGATTCACCAATCCTGCTCATAAACGAGCAGACTGGTACCAAGAGGCTCTCAAAATTCTTGGAGATAACGGAGATGTCAATCTTCGCGCTCAAGCTCTCATTGGTCTTGGGAATGCGCGATTCACCGATAATGATCATACATCTGATACAGACTGGTACCAAGAGGCTCTCAAAATCCTTTGGAAGAATGGAGATGTCAATCTTCGCGCTCAAGCTCTCATAGGTCTCGGGAATGCGCGATTCACCGATAAAGATCATACATCTGATACAGACTGGTACCAAGAGGCTCTCGCAATGCTTGGAGATAACGGAGATGTCAATCTTCGTGCTCAAGCTCTCATTGGTCTCGGGAATAAACGATTCACCGATAATGATCATACATCTAATACAGACTGGTACCAAGAGGCTCTCAAAACCCTTGGGAATAATGGAGATGTCAATCTTCGCGCTCAAGCTCTCATTGGCCTCGGGAATGCGCGATTCACCGATAATGATCATAAACATGACTTTGACTGGTATCTAGAGGCTCTCAAAATTCTGGGGAAGAATGGAGATGTCAATCTTCGTGCTCAAGCTCTCATTGGTCTTGGGAATGCGCGATTCACCGATAATGATCATAAACATGACTTTGACTGGTACCAAAAGGCTCTCACAATTCTTGGAGATAACGGAGATGTCAATCTTCGCGCTCAAGCTCTCATAGGTCTCGGGAATGCGCGATTCACCGATAATCATCATACATCTAATACAGACTGGTACCAAGAGGCTCTCAAAATTCTGGGGAAGGAGGGAGACGTCAATCTTCGCGCTCAAGCTCTCATTGGTCTTGGGAATGCGCGATTCACCGATAATGATCATACATCTGATACAGACTGGTACCAAGAGGCTCTCAAAATTCTTGGAGATAACGGAGATGTCAATCTTCGCGCTCAAGCTCTCATTGGTCTCGGGAATGCGTCAAGGTCAATGAAAAAAAATGAAGAGGCCATAACTTATTATAAAGATGCACAAAAACTTGTAGGAAAGAATTCTCATCTTTATATTAAAGCCAGTGATGGCATTAAATACGCTTCTATGTTTTTAAATTATGACAACAATAAAAAACAAAATCTAAGAGGAAAATAATGCACCTGAGTTTTGGATAAGAGATAAAAAATACGATGGGCTAAGCCTTTCTTAAACTTGGATTGTCCGAGTTCAGATAGAGGTGAGACAAAATTGGGAGGGATGGAGATGAGCTGAGTGCGTCCCTATATATAGGGTTCTAGCAAACCTCAGCTTTCTTGCTGAGAGACTGTCTGGGAAAAAAACATACGAATTTTGCAAGCATAATTTCCACCATAGAGATACAAATCATATTTTGAAATTTGCCTAGAATTATTTCATAATTCGGGGCAAGCCTTTTGGAATGAGACATCCAACCAAACGTTCTATCCACGACCCGATGTTTGACGATGAATATAAGTACTTTTCCTCATATTTTTGATTTATCCTCTTGACTTATTGAATTCTTCTTTTCCCAGAGATTTTCTCAGACATTGCGAAGGCTGTTGTGTTTTTTACTGGATTCGCCTACCTTGATAAAAATTATAAAAATTTGTGGAGGGAGAGTCATCATGATCAAGAAATTAATGTGCTGGAGTTTGTCTTTTTTGATACTGTCCTCCGTTCAAATTGGTGTGGCTCAGGCAGCCTTAGAAAGTCATGAAGGATACAAAAAACCACAAAGCACAATTAAACTAAAAGTTCTTAAAATAGAGGATCAAGGTGTTAAAAAGCGAGTCCAAATTCAACTCACAAAAATCAAGGATAATATGCCGGTAACGCTTGAGGATCTTAAAGAAATCCACAGTCGTAAAATTCACATTCTCATTATTGATGATGCCCTTGAGGATTATAGCCACGTACACCCTGAGGCATTAAAAGAACCCGGAACTTATGAATTTGATTGGAAACCCAAAACACAAGGGAACTATAGAATGTGGGCGGATCTATTGCCAATCAGTACGCAAGCTCAAGAGTACGCGGAGGCGGACCTTACTTTGGGGCAAGTTAAAAAATCAGACATTAATCGGAAAACAATTTTAGAGTCACAACAAGATGGATACCATTTTAAACTTTCTTTTGAAGATGAAAGTTTAGCTGTGGGAACTCCCACTATGGGAAAAATCGTGGTCACTGATTCTCAAGGAAACCCTGTAAAAGATCTTGAACCTCTCATGGGAGCATTTGCCCATATTGTTGGATTTTCAGAGGACTTGAAAACAGTTGTTCATATTCATCCCATGGGTGAGGAACCTTCAAAACCAACAGATCGGGGAGGTCCTGATCTTGAGTTTCATTTACAACCTGAAGCTCAAGGATTCATAAAGCTTTTTGCTCAGGTGAATATTAAAGGAAAAGAAATTTTTGCACCCTTTGGCGTTACAGTAAAATAATTTCTTCAGGTTGCATTTCCTTGTTTGTTGGGCGTAAATCTCAACACCTTGCAAACTCTCCAAAAATTGGGAAAATCTTCCATAGAACCCCCCTGGAGGGGAAAGTGGTCGGGGAACGGAGAGCATTTCAATCAGCAAGAACTACTTTGCCCTCAAAATCGCACAGTCTTTGCGGTTGTGCCTGAACTTCTCCCCGTAGAAGCTGAAGAGATTAAACTCCAGATCAAGGCTGATTTCAAAATGAGAAAATGTCACGAGTTACGCAGTTTGCAGGAGAAGAGAGAAGAGATAAGGTGAGAGGGAATATTTATTAAATGAGAAGAAATGATGTCTCGACACAAATGCACAAAATCACTTTATCGTTCATTTTTACAAGCCAGCAGTGTGCGCTATTCAGGGTTGGCACTTTCGGAGGTGTCACCGATTCCATTGTCGCATGACAGCGTCAATCGATGGTTGAGTTCTAGTGCATTGCGTCCGAGCGGAGTGTGGAATCTTACTCAATCTCTTATTAACAAGAAAGAACCTTGTTTTTTAGTATGTGACGATACAATTTTGGATAAAAATCGGAGCGAGAAGATAGAGCTTGTGCATTATCAGTATTCTGGGAATGCCCATGATGTTATTGCGGGGATAGGTCTTGTCAATTTGGTATGGCATGGCCTGAGGAGTCATGACTCTATTCCTGTTGATTATCGTATTTATGATAAAGCCAGCGATGGCAAAAGCAAGAATGACCATTTCAGGGAAATGTTAAAGCTGGCTCAAGACAGAGGGATAAATCCGGATGACGTGGTTGCAGACGCTTGGTACTCGAGCTTGAATAATCTGAAGGCCATTGAATCCATAGGCTGGACATGGGTGATGGGGTTGAAGAAAAACAGGAAAGTGAATCGTGGAGAAACTCTTGAAAAGCTGGACATTCCAGATGAAGGACTGAAAGTTCACTTACGCGGATATGGATGGATTACTGTTTTCCGGTTTGTTGCCAAAAACGGTCGCACGGATTATATCGGAACCAATAGGGATAATCCCTCTCGTGATCATATTGAACTGGTCATGAAATCGCGTTGGAAAATCGAAGTTTATCATCGGGAATTAAAGCAAACATGCGGTCTTGAACGCTGTCAGTCTCGCACGGGACGAGCCCAAAGAAATCATATATTTCTTGCCATTTCGGCTTGGATTCAAAGATTTAAAAGACGACTTGCTGGAGGCTTCTCTTTTTATCAGCAGCAGTGGGATGTTATTAAGCATGATATCTCTAGAGAAATAACAAAACTCATGTCTTTCGCTTAGATTCCCACCCTTTTGCTGCAAACTGCGTAACTCGTGAATGTTAAATTTTCAACGCAAAGTTATTTTCAATTGCTTGACCATTTCAATCAGAATTCATCGAGAGCCTTTCATAAAAATTTGTTTAAAGATTTTCAAAATCAGCCATTTTAAGTTTTCGTTTTAAGGCCTTGTAGAAAATCCGTTTCTCACAAAAATATCACGAAGAAAAAAGAAGCGATCACGAGCTGAAATCTGTCGTCACTAATAATTAGGGGAGAGAATTTCAAAAAAGATTTTGGAAAAACAATCCTGCCCCGAGCTCCGAGGAACAAGAGCAATTAATTCAATCTCTCAAAAATTCTCGCGCTGTTTGATCTTTAAAAGGCAATTTATGAATGCCGGCGTCGTTATGACAGATTTGCATTAAATTTAGGGATGTGAGATAAATCGGGGACAATCCTTTATTTCACAGTATGGATTTTTTCATGTCTCAATTTTGGCTTCTTTTGGATTTTGACAATACGCTCATGAAAACTGAGCATTTGGCGGTGCCGTCTTTGATTTTGCGATTTAATGAGATGTATCAGGACCGCATTGGGCGTTCCTTGACTCTAGCGGAATTTAAAACGCATTTTCATGGTCAGGCCCGTGAAAATTTATGTGAAAATCTTTCCCGCCATTTTGGAATTCAAATCGATTATCGCGATCTTTATCGGGATCGCGAATGGCATATTATGGAGATATTGCGCCATGAAAAAGTCGAAATGGCACCCGGGTTGATTCCGGCACTTCAGAGGCTTCAAAAAGAAGGTTTTCAGTTTGCCTTTGTTTCCAATAACCCCATTCAAAGAGGACTTGCTGCAATGCGCAATGCCCAAAATGGCGAAGGGGAGACATTGGCGCGTTTTTTTGGGACTGCGTTTTTTGAAGCAGGGGATATTCAAAAACCGAAACCTGATGTCTATTTACGCGCCATGACGCAATTGGAAACAAACCCTGCTTTTTGTTTTGCGATTGAAGATAGCGTGACTGGCGCGAGCGCTGCTGTGAATGCTGATATTCCCACTTTAGGATATACTTACTTTGCAGATAATCCTGGAGAGATGGCGCAAAAGCTGAAATCAAAAGGCGTTCTGGAGACGTTTTCCGATTGGGATTCTTTGGCCAATTATCTCATTTTAGAAAAACAGTCAAACAGTCCAAAATTTTTCAAAGGGGCTTTTGATGTCTCGTGATTCATTCGTCCTGAGGCCCGCGCAGTTGAATGATATTAGAAAATTAAACTCCCTTATTCAAGTTTCAGCACGGGGATTAAATCAAAACCACTACACACACGCGCAAGTGGACAGTTTGATCCGGTATGTTTTTGGTGTGGATACAGAACTGATCGCCGATCAAACTTATTATGTAATTGAGGAAAATGGAAAATTTTCAGCTTGCGGTGGATGGAGCCAACGTAAGACGCTTTTTGGAAGTGATAAGTGTGCATCTCGTAAAAACGGATATTTGGATCCCAAAACGGATCCCGCAAAAATCAGGGCCTTTTTTGTGCATCCCGATTTTGGTCGCAAAGGACTTGGCAATAGGCTGATGATTCAATGTGAAGAGGCCGTTAAAAAAGCAGGTTTTTGTGAAACAGAATTGATGTCCACATTGCCAGGCCTAGCATTTTATAGGGCTCACGGTTATGTGGGGGATCAATTTGTGGACTATCCCTTGCCCGATGGTGTGATCGTTCAATTTGTCAAAATGGGGAAATCTTTCTCGAAAAACTGAAACAAAAAAAGAGAAGGTACTTTTTGGGCACCTTCTCTGATGTTATTAAAAATAATAAGGCTTATTTTCCGCAATCTGCGACTGGATAAGCTTCAATCATTTTTTCATATTTTGTTATGAGTTTTTCTATTAATTCGTTATCAAAACCCAATTTTATGAGAGCCATATACTTTGAAATTGCGTCGTCAGATGTGAGGGATTTCTGTTCATTCACCAAGGACCTTAAAATTGCCTTTGCTTGGTTCAGAGAAACAAGTTTCATATCCCCCAATTCAGGGAAGATCGTCTCACCATTTTTGAGTTTTTGTTCTTTCTCTTCAATTATGTTAAATCTCTGAATGAAATCCTGATAATCTGTATCCAGTTTTGTCGCGGTATCAAGATCTTTTTTCCCGTCATAGTTTTGTCCAAGAAACTCTTTTGCGTTAACGGTAGTTCCCCAGAAATTCTTAGTTTTAATTTCTTCCGATAACCCAGAAAGTTTAGATCTCAATTCATTTTGCTTAAATGATAGGATTTTGAGCTCAAAATTGATAGAAGGTTGAACTGACTTTTTTTCATTTTCATGCGCTTTACAAGTCGCACGATACGCTTTCCATGTGAATTGCTTATTTTCCTCTGATAAAGGATTTTCAAAATTAAAGCCAACGGCATTTAATTGTGTTGAGATCAAAAGTGAGCTCATGATTAAATAAAATTTTTTCATTTGTTTGTCCTTGATAATGTTAATTTTTAAAAAATAGGATTTTCATCCTGTTTTTTACATATTAAGAGCAATCCGTATTTTCAATATTTTTCTTTATGTAAAATATACATGACTGCTATGATGCTTTTAAAAGAGATAGGTTATGAGTATCATTCGTTGTCCATTAGAGCTCTTCCACTAGCCTTGACAGGGAGGATTCAAATCTGCATTTTAAAGGTGGATCATGTCAGAGGGAAGAGAAGGAGGGGTTAATGAAACAGAATTTTCGTTTATTACTCGTCTCCTTAAGTATGCTGGTCTTTGCCTATATATTAGCATTTGGATACTCCTTCTGGAGGCTTCCTGCATCCCACTCCTCCCAAGTCATTGCTACAGCCCCTCAATCTCAGCCGTCATTACCTGAAACTGTAGCAGAGGTTCTTCCTCCAGAACAAATCGAAGTCGCAGAAGTTGAGGAGGGGCCCTATGATGAAACTCTCCGAATCACGGCTGGGGATACAATGATGTCGCTTTTAGCGCGCCTCGGGATTTCGAAGATTGAGGCGCACGATGCCGTTCAAGCCCTTTCGTCCGTTTTTAATCCGCGGGATTTAAAAGTGGGACAAGAGGTTTATGTCATTTATGAAAGTTCCGATAAGGACGATAATTATCATCTCAAATTTCTTCAACTTCAGCCAGATATTGACCACAATGTTGAGCTTAAACGAACTTCAGAAGGACTTTTTGCCGTTGAGAAAACGCAAAGACAATTGGAACACGAGTATGCTCGTGTGGAAGGAAAAATTAACATTAGTTTGTATTCAGACGCCCTTAAGGCCGGTGCCTCCCCAAAGATGCTTCACGATATGATTCGTGTTCTTAGTTATGACGTTGATTTTCAGCGTGACATTCAACGGGGGGACACGTTTGAGCTTGTTTATGATAGCTATGTGGACAAAGAAGCGGGAATTGAGCGACCTGGGGAATTGGTTTATGCCAATGTGGTCATCGGTGGTAAACCCTATCAAGTTTATCGCTTTCAGCCTCAGGGCGGTAATCCCGAATATTTTACCTCCAAAGGCGAGAGTATCAAAAAAGCCTTTCTCAAAACCCCCATTGATGGTGCCCGTTTGACGTCAGGATTTGGCACGCGGAAACACCCCATTCATGGATTTACAAAAGTACATAAAGGCGTGGACTTTGGTGCGCCAAGCGGGACTCCCTTTATGGCAGCTGCAGACGGCGTTGTGGAGCGGGCCTCGCGTTATGGAGGGTATGGTAATTATATTCTCTTACGCCATGATGGAGCGACCAAAACGGCCTATGCCCATTTAAGTAAATATGCCAAAGGGATCAAAGCAGGTGCGCGTGTTAAACAAGGTCAAGTTATTGGATATGTGGGAACAACTGGAAATTCTACAGGCCCTCATCTTCATTACGAGCTCATTAAGCATGGAAAGCATGTGAATCCTACAAAACATACTCAAATGGGATCTCATAAGCTTTCAGGATCAAAACTCAAAGCCTTCCAGGATCAGAAAAAGAAAATCGACGCTATGGCCAAAAACCTGCCTGCGAAAAAAAGCCCGATGATTGATGGGTAGTCTTTCTTTGTCTTTAAGATCTATTGATAATTAAAATGGAGGAGGGCAAGGAGTATTAATATCGACACATGCGTTAATATATTGGGAAAAACAACATTTTTGTCCACTTGGGCACTGGCCTTGACTATCACAAGTTCCATCGGCATAAACACTGAAAGACGTTGTGCTGAAGATCAATAACGTAAAAAACTCTATATTTTTCATGGGTGTCTTCCTTTAGATGGTTTTCTCTTGTTTGGTAGAGTAGACCATAGCCTCTTAAATTTTTTTTAAATCTTTTTTGAAATTTCCCGCACGTCTTCAGCGGCATCAGAGTTGGGATAACGCGTCAAAAGTGGTTTTTGATGACGGATGCTTTCAGGGATTTTGAGATCGCGTCGGATTATGCCAGCAAGACCGGGTTTGAACTTTAAAAAATTCTCGCAAGCCCTGACCATCGTATCGTAAGTCTTCTGTCCCATTTTTGGATTTTCTGAATTATTGACGATAATTTCGATAGTCATCCAAGGATAAAGATAGAGGATGACTTTGATGAAGGCATATCCATCTGTTAAAGAAGTAGGTTCGTCTGTTACAACCAATAAGCATCTGGAGGCGACTTGGCTGAGTCCCTTAACGGTCCCTCCCACGCCCGCGCCCAGATCCACAATGATTTGATCGTATTTTTGAGAATGAGTCCGGATTTCTTCTTTTACTAAGGATAAAGTTTGAGGTGATAATGACGAGAGATTTCCTGATCCAGATTTGCCTGGCAAAACATCAAATCCACCGTCAGCATAAGTTGAAATAGCTTCTTCAAAAGTGCATTTTCCCTCAATAAAGGTGCTGAGATCGCGTTTGGGAACAAGGCCCAATTGAATGTCCACATTAGCAAGACCTAAGTCTCCATCAAAAAGAAGGACTTTTTTCCCAGATTGAGCTAAGGCTTGGCAAAGAGTGATTGAAAACCATGTTTTTCCTACGCCGCCTTTTCCAGAGGCTACAAGGCAGATATTTTTCTCAAGAGGTGCTTGGACGGGGGCGTGGTTTTTGGATTCTGTTTGTAACATTATTTCATGCCTCCTGCCGCTTGAGTTGCGACTTTCATCTTCTCTTGAGATGCGCGTCCGTGGGTTAAAATGAGATTTGCCAATGCTTGTGGATTTAAAATCATGAGTCCATCAGCCACCAATGGCGATGTGCTGAGCCCCATGAGTTTCATTTTCTTCTCGTGAAGGGCGCTTAAAGTTCCCCCCAATCGACGCACGAGATCAGCTCTGGTGATAATGACTTTGGTAGCGCCGATAGCAGAAAACACTTCCACAAGATCCGCTTGTTCTTCTAAATCAGCTCCCCCTGGAATCACTAAAGTGGGAGCGACACGAATGGCTAAAATAGTTTCTGTCAGTTCGCGGAGATTCTGTTCGCAAAAAGGATTACAGCCCGGCGTATCGATCAAAAGAAAACTTCCGCGCGGTGCGCGTTCTACTTCTTTAATGAGTTCAGAGGTGGTATTGGCCGTGGCCAGTGTCATTGCAAGGGCTTTGGCAAAAGAGGTCATTTGCTCAAGGGCACCTGCTTTGTGAACGTCTGTTGTAATGACATGAACGGGTACGGATTCAAATCCAGCCAAAAGTGCCAGTTTTGCAATGGTAAGCGTTTTTCCAACACCCGGAGGTCCAATTAAAAGCAAAGGTAAAGATCTTGCTTCAAATTGAGGTTTTCCTGAGAATATGAAATGCTTTTCAAGGGCTTTGGCCAGCAAGGTTTCAGAAGATGTTTTTTCATGAGAGAGACTTGCGATGAGTTTACTTGAAAGATCATTGCCGATTCCTTGATATTCAAGGGCCTTTGCAATTTCTAATTGAAGAGTTTCTCCAGGATTTGCAACCTCTTCGTAAGGTTGATCATCAAGGGCTGCGGTGACGCGAACCTCCCCCTCATCTTCGAAGGAGGAAATAATTACGGCCTCATCCCCCAACTCGTCGCGAATCAGTGTCATGACTTGAGACATAGTGGGTGCGGTGTAGGTTTTTATTTTCATTTTTCACCCCTCCTTTAAAGTTGGCCCAAGTTTCGCAGTTTGACTTTGGGATGAATTTCGGCTTGAGACATCACAACGGTTGAGGGGCGGAATCGCTCAATAATTGAGCGCACATGCACACGAATGGGCTGACCTGTAAGAATCACAGGCATTTCGCCTCGCATGGCCAAATCGTCCATAATTTCTCGGACGCGCAACATGAATTCCTGCACCTTGCTGGGAGAAAGGGCCAGATGTTTGGTTTCGCCATCGCCCAAAAGGGCGTCATTGAAAGCTTCTTCCCAGGCAGGCGATAACGTCACGAGAGGAAGGCTGCCGTTTTCATCTGAATTGGCCGCACACAATTGGCGTGAAAGGCGCGCTCGAACATGTTCGGTGATGGTTCCCAAATTGCGAGTGAAGGCGCAAGATTCGGCAATCCCTTCGAGTACAGCCGAGAGATCTCGGATGGAGACGCGTTCGTTCAAAAGATTTTGTAAAACGCGTTGAATGCCACTTTGGCTGATTTGATTGGGCACAATATCGGTGAGAAGTTTTTGTTGGGTTTTATCCAATTCATCCAAAAGTTTTTGCGTTTCAGCAAAAGATAGAAGATCGGACATATTATCTTTGATGACTTCCGTGAGGTGCGTTGTGACCACGACAGGAATATCAACAACGGTATAACCTTTGTTTTCAGCATTTGTTTTTTGATCTTCGGAAATCCACATGGCGGGAAGGCCAAATGTGGGCTCGATTGTGGGCTCGCCTGGAAGTGAAATGTTTTGACCTTGTGGGTCCATCACAAGATACATATGTGGCCTTAATTCCCCACGACCCACTTCAATTTCTTTAATGCGAATTATGTAATCATTGGCGCCTAATTGCAAATTATCCATAATTCTGACAGAAGGCAGAACAAATCCCATTTCGGTAGCCAATTGTTTTCGCAGAACCTTAATTTGATCGGTTAATCGTTGATCGTTGGGGCCGCTTACAAGGCTTAAAAGTCCATAGCCCAACTTAAGGCGAATGAGATCCATATGAAGTGCTGATGCCACTGTTTCTTCTTCTGCTGTTTTTGTGCCATCGGCTTTTGCAGCTTCCCCAGATTTGGTGGCAACGCGTTGAGCTTCTGTGTCTTTGATTTCTTGCGCTTGGGTGAGTTTCCAGGCCGCAAGCCCTGTAATCAGAGCTAAAGTGAGGAAAGGAAACATCGGTATTCCGGGGATGATGGCAAAGGCTGTCATTAAAAATGAACTTAACCCCAAGGCCGCCGGATAAGCGCCGAGTTGTGAAAAAAGAGCTTTGTCTGTGGAGCCACTAGTTCCTGATTTGGAAACCAGCATACCTGCCGCAGTTGAAATAATGAGAGCAGGGATTTGGGTAACAAGACCGTCTCCTACGGTGAGGAGGGAATAGGTGTGAAGAGCTTCTGAAAAAGTCATCCCCCCTTGCATGACCCCAATTAAAATACCGCCCACGATATTAATGAAGGTGATGATAAGGCCGGCGATGGCATCCCCGCGCACAAACTTAGCGGCACCATCCATGGATCCGTAAAAGTTCGTTTCTTCCTCAAGTTCTTTGCGTCTTTTTTTTGCCTCTTGCTCGTTGATAATTCCCGCTGATAAATCCGCATCTACGGCCATTTGTTTTCCAGGCATGGAATCCAAACTAAACCGCGCGGCAACTTCAGCAATACGTCCTGAGCCCTTGGTGATGACTACAAAGTTAATGGTGATCAAAATCATGAAAATAATGACACCAATCACGAAATTTCCGCTCATCAAGAAACCGCCAAAGGCGCGAATAACTTCACCTGCAGCGCCTGGTCCCTGGCTTCCGTCTGCCAAAATCAGACGGGTGGAAGCAACATTGAGTGAAAGGCGCAACATGGTTGAGACCAAAAGAATGGTCGGAAATGCGCTAAATTCGAGCGGTTTTTGGATGAACAAGGATGTCATGAGAATCATGACGGAAAAAGTGATGGAAAGGGCTAAACAAATATCTAAAAGAAATTTTGGCATTGGCAAAATCAAAAAAACCAAAATGGCCATGAGTCCCAAAGCGAACGCAATATCGCTTCGGCGCATTTTCAGGCCAAAGGTTGCAATGTCTGGAAAATTAAATGCGGGGAGTTGCCCCTGAGCCATGTTTTTGACCTCGTTTATCCAACAGCTTTATAGGCATTTGCACTTTTGGGCGTCATACCCTTTGCGGAATATTCATTGAGCTTATTTCGCAACGTTCGGATTGAGATCCCTAAAATTTTAGCGGCTTGCGTCCGGTTTCCAAGGCAATGATCCAACGTTCCTAAAATCATTTCTCGCTCCACATCTTCCATTGTCCGGCCCACAAGGCCATTGGAAGTCGTTTTTGACGTGGCGCTTTTGGAAGCGGAGGTAAACCCAAAAATATCTTCAACTTCGATGGCCTCACCTTGCGCTAAAAGAACAGCACGATGCATTGTGTTTTCAAGTTCTCGAACGTTGCCTGTCCAGTGATTTTCAGTAATGGCACGAAGAGCCTCATTGGAAAATTGACGTTTGATGATGCCGTTAGATTCTGAGTATTTGCCCACAAAATATTCTGCCAAAGTGAGGATGTCTTGAGGACGTTCCCGTAAAGGAGGAATTTCAATATTAATGACATTCAGACGAAAATAGAGGTCTTCCCGGAATTCTCCATTTTTAACAGCCTGGAGAAGGTCTCGGTTGCTTGTCGCCAAAAGTCTGATGTCGACTTTAACGGGATGATTTCCGCCGACGCGATCAATTTCTCGCTCTTGAATGGCCCGCAAAAGTTTGGCTTGAAGACGAACATGCATTTCGCTGATCTCATCCAAAAGAAGCGTTCCACCATTGGCTTCTTCGAATTTTCCAAGCCGTCGTGCAACTGCACCCGTGAAAGCCCCTTTTTCATGTCCAAAGAGTTCAGATTCGAGCAAATTTTCAGGGATTGCCGCGCAATTGACAGAGATGAAGCGTTTGTCGTTGCGTTTGCTTTTTTGATGAATAAAGCGCGCCATGACTTCTTTACCGGTTCCGGATTCGCCCGTAATTAAAATGCTGGCTTCGCTCGGGGCTACTTGCTCTGCCATTTTAAGAACGCGCTGCATCTTGGGATCTTTGAAGATCAAGTCCGTGCTGTCTTGAGAAACGGCCTCAAGAACCGCGGCAATCAGTTCAGGATCAGGGGGAAGGGGGAGATATTCTTTGGCGCCCGCTTTAATGGCGCGTAAGATTTCTTCTTTTTCTGATCCAATTCCGCAGGCAATTACAGGAATAGAAATTCTTTCCGAAGTGAGTTTTTGAATCAATAATGGCACATCGAGCGTGACGTCAATGAGGATAAGGTCTGCGCCTTTTCCTGTGCGCAGCCCCCCCAATGCGGCATCGATATCATCGACATGCTGGATTTGAGCGCCGCGGGCCATGGCAATCTTTCCCGCCGTTGAAATGTGCCCCTTGAGTGTCCCCACAATGAGAACGCGCATTTTTTGACTCCCTGTATTTAGTCTTATTATTTATAATCAATCTTAAACGTCTTTTTCAAAAAGGTTAAGCTTTATCCGATTTAATAATTTCCGTCATGGTGACGCCTAAGTGATCGTCCACAATAACGACTTCACCGCGTGCAACCAGTCGATCATTGACATAGACGTCAATAGCATCTCCCACTCTGCGATCCAATTCCACAACGGCACCACGTCCTAATTTCAAAAGCTGACTCACCTGCATAGACGCTTTTCCCAAAACAGCCGAAACCTGAACGGGCACATCATAAATGGCCTGCAAAGGTTCATCGGGCTTGGTTGATGTGAGCATGGGCTCTAATGCCGTTTCTTCGTTATCATCCAAAAGCATAGAATCGTCGATGGGGGTGTCTTCGTCTTGCTCGGGTAGCTCTAGTTTTTCTTCGTCTGACATAATGACTCCTGGTTTGATTTATTGGCAAGTGATGGTGCGGGGGGATATTTTCGGATCTTTGTTTGCTATAGGTTCACATCTTGACCAGTTAACGTTGGGTGAATACTGTTGTGTTGAGATAATTCCTGAGCCGGGAATAAACTTACAATTTACTGAAGTGAGCGCCGGTATGTAGGGAATATTGGATTGAGAGGTGTTCGCGCATGTTGCTATGCAAGCTGGAGGAGAGGTACTTGTCTCATCGGATCCGCACTGCATCGTTGCATAAGTCATATTTGAATTATTCGAGCAGATAGACGAAGTTTCTGCATGGCTTTGAGGGGTAAAAAAACAGAAGCTGAAAATAAAATATATCAAAAAGAATTTTGTGACTATTACTAGAGTTTTATTCATAGCTTGTCTCCTCACTGATGAGGGCTTCAATGAGTTTTGGTTCTGCCGACGACATCAAAATTTTTATGATTTCCCGTATCATCCATTTGAGATATCGCTCAACTCCGCCCTGATCCCAAGATAATCGGCAGTCCGAAATTTCCAATGAAGGATCCCCCATCACGTCTATAGAAACTGGTGATTTCTTCTCTATAACATAGTTTTTAATGTCTTCAACGAGATCTGGGTGGACTGAAAATGTGATTTTCTTTTGATCTTGAAATGAACGACTTGCGGATTCAAATGCGGCTTTGACTTCTTCTAAAGCCCCTTTCTGTGCCAAAATGGGAAAGAGCTTTTGAATGACAATGGTGACCAATGCTGCTGCTTCCTCTCCGATTTGAGATAAATGACTTTCTTCGATGGATTTTACATCTTCAAGTTTTTGTACAATGATTTGGAGTTGCTCGGACGCCAATGTGTGGCTCATAGATTTTGCGCTCTCAAGCGCTTTTTCATGAGCGATCTGTTGTAAAACTTCAGCGTGAGACGCCGTAATCATTTCAGGGGGAGGTCCTGCATCAAAGTTTTCATCAAAGAGGAATTTTTGAGCAATGGCCATTTTAATAAATCATTTCCTCCCCTTCAGATTCTTCAGGGATTGTGATTTCACCACGCATAGCCATGTCTTTGGTGGTGAGCACAACTTGTTGTTGGGCTTCATCCACTTGTTTGATTTTGACCATGCCCAAAGATTCAATGTCTTCTCTTAAAAGTTTAGACGCACGTTCGGACATATTGTTGAAGAAAAGATCTTTAATTTCTTGCTTGGCGCCTTTAAGAGCCATGGCCAAAACGCTTTTGTCTACGACCTTAATAACCGTCTGAACACCAGTGGCATCCAATTTGATCAGATCGTCAAAGGTGAACATGAGAGATTTGATTTTTTCGGCGGCCTCTGGGTTTCGCTTTTCAAGCCCTTCCATGAGACGCTCTTCTGTGGAGCGATCAAAGGAGTTGAAAACTTCAGCCAAAACCTCATATGGATTTTTGCTGGTGGTGCGGGACAGGCTGCTCATGAATTCGGTTTTGAGTGTATGTTCGACATCGGCCAACACTTCTTTTTGAACAGATTCCATTTTAAGCATGCGTAGCATGACCTCCATGGAGAGCTCCTCAGGCAGAAGTGCCAAAACACGTCCGGCATGACCTGTCTTGATTTTTGAAAGGACTACAGCAATTGTTTGAGGATATTCATTTTTTAAAAAGCTTGCGAGTGTTTCTTCGCTCACATTTCCGAGCTTGTCCCACATGGTGCGGCCTGCAGGACCTCGTATTTCTTCCATGATGGCATCAACTCGCTCTTTGCCGAGAAGTTTCATGAGGGTGCGTTCGGTACTTTCAAAGTTTCCAATAAGCTCGCCACCAGAATAGACTTTTTCTGCAAACTCGACGTAAACTTTTTCAACAAGTTCTGATTCTACCTTGCCCAAAGATGCCATCACTTGAGAAAGATCGCGGATTTCATAATCCTCAAGTTTATTCATAATTTTTCCAGCTTGGGCTTCTGAAAGAGAGAGTAACAAGATTGCAGCTTTTTCAGGGCCTTTGGGATTTCGAACAGTATCACGTGCAGCCATTAGTCTTGCCCCTCCCGCATCCAAGTGCGAATCTGGGCGACAGATTCTTCAGGTTTATCGTCAATGATCTCTTCAATTTTTTGAACAGCAGAAACTCGAACCTTGCCAATAACATTATCAATAGCCATCATTTCATCAGATTCCGTAGGGGCGGGAAGATGACCTCCACCAGGACCACTCAATTGAAGGGCAGGGGACCCGGGTGGTAATGCGCTCATGGGATTGGAAGAACTTCCTCCAGTTCCAGCTCCTGCAAGGGCGAATTGAGCATCTTGAGAGGCTACTGAGGCCGCTCCCACCTGATTCAAAAGGCGCGTAATAATGGGTCGTACGACAAAGAGAAGACCCAGCAAAGCAATTAAAGACAGCACAATGCTTTCGATCATGCGGATAATTTCAAACCGAGTAAAGCCCATGAAAAGATCTGATCCAGTTTCTTGCGCCCCGGGTTCTTCAGGGGCAAAACGCATATTCACAACCTCAACGGTATCTCCTCGTTTGTCATCAAATCCAATGGCGGATTTGACCAGTTTTGTGAGTTGATCCATTTCTTCTTTGGGACGTGCAGCATAAGCTTCTTTTCCATCTCCCCCTTTTGTGTAAACGCCATCAACCAAAACTGCGACTGAGATTTTTTTCACACCACCAGATTCTTTAATGTGTGTTTTGAGGGTTTTGGAGATTTCATAGTTGATAGTTTCTTCTGTGCGTTTGGAGTCATTTGTGTTTTTGCCTCCACCTCCGCCTGCCGCAGCTTGAGCATTGGGTACATTATTTTGGGAAGTGGCGCCTGCTGATGAAGCCGATTCAGATGCATTGGCCGATTCTTCTGCTGTTTGCGTAGATCTGACGACTTGCCCATCGGGATCATAGGTTTCTGAATTTTCGGTCAGGCGGTCCATATCCAAATCAGCACTGACTTCAGCTCTGACTTTTCCAGGGCCCACAGATCTTTCGAGTAAAGTCTCAAGCATTTTAGAAACGCGGGATTCGTAGTTGAGTTTGGCTTCCTCCAGATTGGCCGCCATGGCCGATTCTCCATCAGATCCTTTTGCAAGCAGCGTTCCTCTTTCATCAATAATAGAGATGTTTTCAACGGCAAGGCCGGGGACGGCTGCTGCAACCAAATGTTGAATACCCTGAACTTGACCGGGGGCAAGGCGCCCCGCACCCCTCATTTTAATAATTACAGAAGCACTGGTTTTTTGGGCCTCTCGCGCAAAAAGTTCTTTTTTCGGCAAGACGAGATGAACGCGCGCTGAGGAAACGCCATTGATAGAGCGAATGCTTCGGGATAGTTCTCCCTCAAGAGCTCTTAAGCGATTGAGGTCTTGAACAAAGCTTGTAGATCCGAGCACATCTGTTCTATCAAAAAGTTCATATCCGATGGACCCTCCCATAGGAAGTCCAGCTTCAGCCATCGCCATGCGGAGACGTGCCACTTGTTCGGAGGGCACAAAAATCTGAGATCCCCCTCCCTCAAGTTTATAAGTGACTCCCATATCATCAAGACGGGAGACGATTTGAGATCCATCAGCAGGATCAATGTCAGCAAAAAGCAACCCATAATCAGGTTCGCTTAATCTTGCTGTGATCATAAAGAAAAATCCGACCATGGCGGCCAAAACCGAACCCATAATCGCAAGGCGTATTAATCCAAAACCTTTGAGTGTTTCTACGAGCGCATTCACAGCTGCACCCTTCCCCTGTTGAGTATTTATTGAGGCTGCGTGCCCCTCATGTCATCCTGAAATAAATTCAGTATGACGATGAAAAAACACAACATTCTCATTTTTTATTCATCTTGAGAAAAATGAACGAAAACTGCAACTAAAAAAATGAGGGAAGGACAAAGCCTTCCCTCATTTTCTTAAAACTATGATGAACGGGCCACACTCAATAAAGCTTTGTCCGCATCAAATTGCATTCTTAGCGCTTCAGAGTTCATTTGAACGCCCAACTGAGCGGTCACCAAACTCATAAGTTGTTGTGCCTGGTCAATGTTAGATCCTTGAATTGTTCCAAATTCAACTGCGCCAATGCCATTAGTTTGGGCCTCCACTAAAATGGGGGAACCGGATTGAATGTTTGCTGTAAAAACTCCACCCCCTCGTGTGAGTTGGTTGTTATTAAATTTTGCAAAAGGAATTTTCCCTACATAAATTTGAGCGCCATTTGTGAACTCTGCAATGATGTATCCTTGGTTATCAATTGAGACGTTATTAAAGTTGCCATAAGGAACGCCATCCGTATTGGGTTTGTTGGCGGCATAGGAATTTCCATACTGAGTGAGACCACCGGGAGTATTGACCGGCCCCATGCCAATAGTGATGCCGCTATCTGCAGGAACGGTGGTTGTAGGTGTCCATTGAATATACATATTTGGCATTGAAGGACCATTGACAACACCATTGTACGTATATCCAGTTACAAGCCCGTTTGCATTAAAGTTTACAACTACACTATAGGCGTTCCCGGCATTTGCTATAGGGTTGGCGTTTGTCCCCAAATTTATTGCTTGTGCGTCTGGGCATGTTGATGTGACCGTCCATTGATTTGCCGCAGTTTTGGTCCACACAAGTGAGACGGTGTGTTGATTTCCCTGTGAGTCAATAACAGATGTTGGTGTTTTTTGGACAGATCCTGCAGCTTGGTCGATAGCCGCATTACCTGTAGCTATAGGTGCATTAGCGGGCAAGTTCAAAATATAATCTGCCTTTGTCGTAGCACTGGCTGTAGTGGCTACTTTGTCCGCTTGAATAGGAGAAAGCTGAGAGAGATCGTACTTGTTTTGAACTTTTGTTGTATCGATATCGCCATTGGCTAAAGTCGGCCATCCTAAAACAGGATATTCATTATTTCCAATTTGAGTGACGTATTCACCCAAGTTATTGATTGTGCCACGTACGGAAGGGACATACGCAATGGCTCCGTTGTATTTAACAGCAACCCAGGCGCCACCATCTTGGATCGTAAAATCCAGGTTATTGCCTGTACTGTTAATTGTGCCCTGGCTGGTATCCATCATTTGAGTTGTTTTAACACCGCTATTGCCTGTAGCGCCTGTTACGGATTCTGTTTGAAGTAAGTTCATCCCAAAGACGTTGTCAGCATTTTGAGTGGCAAGGTTTCCAGCAGAAGCCCCCATCACATTTTGGTTGGCATTAATACCTTGTATTGAAGATTGTTTCGTCATTTAAAATCTCCTTTATGGTTGTTCTGTTAGCATTGAAATGGCACGTGTCGCCCGATAGTCTGAAAGTGGAACAGACAGGCCATTCCCCAAATTCAACATGGGGGACTTGTCTTTCATTTCACCCCACTGTACTTTGCCTGAGACCAATGTCTCTCCCTGGATTTCTTGGTTTTCAGCATCCCAGGCTTTGACTCTGAAGGTGTATTTTCCACCGGGTAAAGGCACGCCTTTTTGTCCGAGGCCTTCAAATGGAATTTCATGTCGCCCTGAGGTCAGATGCCCTTTTGGACCGTCTAAGTTCATGGCACCCACAATGCGTCCCTCTTCGTTTGACATCACAAGAGTTGCTTTTTCAACATTTTGAGGAAGCTCATACATTAGATTTTGGGAGCGGTTTTTGAGATCAAATCTACCGAGTTTTTGGGATTGGGCAACTCCTGAAACGTTTTCCGTTTCAAGGACGTACTTATAATTTCCTTCGGGAAGTTTTGCGCCATTTGAATTAAAGCCATCAAATGTAATGTCGTGTTTTCCTGGTGTGGATTCACCAATGTAAGTTTTGACATGGTCATTTTTATCGTTAAAAACATGAATCATTGCGACTTTTGTGCCTTCTGGAATTTCATAAGCCATTTTAGGTAAATCGGGGAGAACAAACTGGTTCCCTTTGGCCACAATTTCTTGACCTTTGAAATTATTGGCTTGAACACCCATCATCATGTCCATTTTTTCAATAACTTTATCCATTTTCTCTAATTGAGCTGTTTGGTTTTTTGTAGAGTTCATTTGGAAGAAAGTTGCTGACATATCCTTAGGTTTTTGAGGATTCATCGGATTTTGATTCATCATTTGCTTGATCATGAGTTGAAATCCAATATTTTCCATATCGAGTTTCTTGCCCTCGCGTTTCTTCTTTTTGGCGTCCAAGGGGACAGCGCTCTTGGAAATAGCTTGAGTAGTTGCCATTATTTATCTCTCCTTAAATAACCGCATCATAACTGCGTCCGAAGACGCCAACGTTATAGCGCATACTGGGGATTTTGAGGGGTTGTCCATCCGTTCCTTCCTCCAACGAGAAAGAAGATCCATAGGTTTTCTCAAGACGCGCATATTGGGCATCTTGGGAGGGTCTTTCTTGGAATTGGAAGTTTTGTGAGGAGGCATTAAAGCCTTGGTCTCTTAACATTTGAGCAAGTTTATCCGCATCATTCCGGGCAAAGTTGAGGGCTTGTTGATCTGCCTTAAAGACAGCATTTACCTTGTCGCCATCCATATGCAATTCGATGTCCATCCGACCCAATTCACGAGGATCAAGGACGATGGAAATTTTTTGATCTCCCTTTTGCTTGAGCATTGGAAAATCAAGCCGTGTAAAAATTTGATCCATAACCTGGGGTTTGGAAAGGGTAGGGGAGGGATCAGCTTTTAGTGTTCCCGTGAAAGTGGTATCTCCTTCGTGAGCCTGAACAGAAATGGAATCTTGTTGAGCCGCTGTCTTTCCAATGTCTTTATCTTGAACGGATTTAAATTCCGAGAGAAATGGCGCTGTTTTATCATTTTTTTGAATATGTTGAGATGAATCTTGTGTTGAAGATGTTGCGACATCTGAGGAGTTTTTGGAATTCTCCTCTAGATTGGTATTTTGTGTGGGTGGAAATTCCGATTCTCTTACGACGCCTTCAATGCCTTCTTGATTTTCATTGGGTGTTAATGTTGGATTGTTTTTGACGATTTTTTGTACTTCTGGTGCAAGAAAATCGAGTGAATTTTTGTCTATAAGAGCTTCCTCCGAAGAAGCAATTTGATTTGACCTATCATCGTTTTTGTCTTGTGGAATAAACTTTTCCAATTTCTTTGAGAGGATTTCATCAACACGTTTTACTTCGCCCGAAATCCCTTTGAAAATTGTGGACTGTGATTCTGGGTTTATTTCGAGATTTTCAAGATTTAACTCTTCGGGCATCAATGAATTGGCTTGTTCTTGTGTTAGAAGAATTTGCTGATATGATGAAGATTCAGGTATATCTTCAAAATAAATGTTAATGTTTTGCTGATAGGGAAGAGGCGTAGGCATGGCTGCAAATACCAAGCCTTCCTGTCCTTCAATTATAGATTTTTTGGTCTCGCTAAAATGGTCGAGAAAATTCAAACCTTCCCCATCCTGAGAATTCTCAAAGGTCTCGCCTTTTGCCCCAGACGCCTGTTGATTTTGCCCCATTAAGGCTTGGGCAAGATTAATGATTTCAAGCATATTTTAAATTCTCCCATTGCATATGCTTGAGGTCAATGCAAGGGGTGTGCCAGTTTTAGGAGGCTACAAGAAACATACGATTAGTACGTAATTAGGGCTAAATTTTCTCACAATTTTGGTAAGTGACAACCGTAATTGCGCAAATTTTTATTCCAGGATGACCAGCTTGTCTTCCAAAGCCTTGAGGAGGGAGTCAATCTTTCCACCCCCTTGTTGAATCACGGCGGAGTATTCAGAGCGCTGTGTAATGCTCATACTAATTCCATCCAAAAGAACATCATAAATACGGAGTTCTCCGTTTTTCTCAAAAAGTTTCCAATCCACACGAATGGGCTGTCCTTGCTCTGGGGTGATTTCTGAGATGACCGTAATGCCACCATCTGACTCTTTTCGGGATCCTGTGACCTCAAATTTTTGGCTCGTGTATTCTTGGAAGCGCGTTGCATAGCTGTTGACAATTCCATCTGTAAAAAGCTGGAGAAATTTTTCCTTTTGCTCAGGAGTTGCTTGTTTCCAATAGCGTCCGAGCACAAATTTTCCAATGGATTTAACATTAAATTTTGTTTCAAAAATGTCCCGGAAGACTTTTGCACGTTGAGGTGTATCAATCATTTTATTCGTTAAAAGTGTAATTACCTGATCTCCAATTTCTTGGATGAAGGCTTCAGGGGTGGCGTGAGTCTGCTCGGCTTTGGCTAAAAAAGGTGTGGTTACGAGCATAAGTACGGTTAGAAGAAAGCGAAATTTCACGAAATATTACTCCTCATCATCGGGGGTGGGTGTGTCTAGAAGTTCGTCTTGATACCCTTCAATCACACGCTTCCGGCGCTCAAAATACCAAGTGCGAATGGCGGCATAATAATCAACAGAATTGGCTTTTAAATCTTCAAGCAAGGGTTCAACATCGGCGCGGGCTTCAAGAACATTAGACCCTCCATAAATGGGGGCGAGGGGGGCTTCCAAAGTCCAAGTCAGGGGATTCATCGCGGCATCTCCAACACGACCTACAGCTTCTCTTGCTGTTGAGGGGCCTAAGATGGGAATCACAAAATAAAAGCCTTCACCAATCCCCCAACGTGCAAATGTTTGGCCTAAATCTTTTTTCTGATAAGGGAATCCCCAGTCTTCTGCGACTTCAAATAGGCCTCCCACACCAACCGTGGCATTAATTACAAGGCGGGAGATTGTGATCCCCGCATCCTCAAAATCCCCTTGCAAAAGATCGTTTCCAAATACAACGGGATGCATCAATGTTGTTAACACATTACGAATGCGTGTCTTCATAAAATCAGGGACGGCGCCATTATACATTTTTGAAAGAGGCTGTAAGAAAAGTCCGTCAATTAGATCATTTGTAAAAAACATGATACGATTAAAGGGTTCAATGGGATCCCTGGGGTCTGAAGAAGAGCTCGTAAAAACAGGATACGGGTTGCGCGGCTCATTGGAATGGGTGGGTTGGGAAACCGTTCCGTTTTCATAATACCATTGCGAGACTTCGGCTTTTCCAGCCGGAGAAATCAGGAGGAAAATTGATAAGAAAAGTGTAGATAGTCCTTTTTTGTGAGAATAAGGGCCGTCATGCTGAGCTTCTTTCATCATCTTGCTAAAAGGTACTGAAATGAATTTAGCATGGCCATTTTTTGAATGTGTCTTCATTTTACAAATAACTCGTTTCCTAAAATTACAATTCTTTTTCTTTCATTTTTTTCAAAATGAAATCCACAAAAACCCGCAATCTCACTAAGTGTTTTAATTGATGGGGATAAATGACATATCTCTGAACTTCAGATCCTGGTAAATCCGGTAGGACTTCTATAAGATCTGGCGAGCCTTCGACGATATAACGATGGAGTGAGGCAATTCCCATGCCCCCTTTGATAGCTTCTAGCATGCCATGAGAGCTATTGAAAACTAAATACGGTTTGCGTGGTTTGTCAGTTCCTACGTGTAAAAGAAAATCCAGATCATGATAGGGGTGGGCGGGGTTTCCACCATAGACGATAATTTGATGATGATTGAGATCTTCAATGGTTTTAGGAATACCGAATTTCTCAAAATAATTTTTATTGCCATATGTTCTTAAGCGATATTGAATCGCACCCGTATGTACAAGATCTGGGTTATTCATCGGAACTGCGGCAATCCCCACATCGGCCTCACGCATGTTGAGATCAACGTCCTCATCTTTTAAAAGAACATTGATGCGAATGTTGGGGAAAAGATCTGTAAATTCTTTGAGCTTGGGGGCCAACCAAAATGTCCCAAATGCAAGTGTTGTTGCAACTTTCAGGTCGCCCTGAGGTTGTCCTTTTTGTTCAATAATGAGTGCCTCAGTTGCGGCCAATTTTGAAAAAACCCGCGTTGCCGTTTCGTTCAAGATTTTTCCAGATTCGGTGAGCTCAAGGCCGCGGGGTTGGCGAATAAAAAGGGGGGTCCCCAGTTCGTCCTCAAGGATCGAGACCTGGCGACTAATTGCCGATTGGCTAATGTTGAGCATTGAGGTGGCTTTCGTAAAGCTTCCTGAGCTTGCTACAATATGAAAGATGCGTAATTTATCCCAATCCATAAACTCTCTTTTATCACATAAAATTATCTTTTGTCTTCACCGCTTGCGAGAATACATGCAAAAGAGTATTTTTCAATGGATAACTGAATAGGATTTAAAAATGCTTAAAATGAATATCGTTCGATTGCCACATGCCGGAGATTTGGATTTGCCAAAACAAGGCACACCTTTAAGTGCGGGCCTTGATTTAAGTGCTGCGATTGAGGGGCCTCTTACATTAAATCCGGGACAAAGGTTTTTAGTGCCCACCGGTTTTTCCATAGCCCTTCCCCCCGGATATGAAGGCCAAATTCGGTCGCGCTCTGGACTTTCTTTCAAGCATGGGCTTGTGGTTTTAAATTCGCCAGGAACGATTGATGCTGATTATCGGGGTGAGATTAAAGTTCTTCTTATTAATTTTGGAGAAGAGCCGTTTCAGATTGAGCGCGGTATGCGTATTGCTCAACTGGTTGTGAATAAAGTTGAGAATGTCTCATGGACAGAAGTGATGGCACATACGGATCTTGAAACCTTGAATCGCAATGAAGCGGGATTCGGATCTACCGGAATTCATCAACAATCGGGAAAATCATGAGATATACAGTTAAGTTTTTATTTCTCTCCCTTTTCATTCCTCTTTCGCTTGAGGCACGGGACAAAAATCTTCCTATTCCTCGGTTTGCAACCATTCGTCCTGAGCGCGCGAATATTCGGGTAGGTCCAGGTCCAGGTTATCCCATTGAATGGGTCGTCGTAAAATCAGGCGTTCCTGTGGAAATCACCGCAGAGTTTGATAATTGGTGCCGTTTAAGTTTTTCAGATGGATCTCAAGGCTGGGTTCATCGCAATATGCTTATGGGAAAAAGAACGGCTTGGGTGATGAATTCCGACGTGAGTCTTTTTTCAACCGCTCAAGAAAATACCACGATTCTAGCGCGTCTTGAAAAAGGTCTTTTGATTGATTTGCAAAAATGCGAGGGACTCTTTTGCCAAGTCAAAACCGAGGGGGTAAAGGGCTGGGTTAAACGCACCGATCTTTGGGGCGTTTATCCTAACGAAAAGGTGAATTAATAATTACCCTTACTGCAAATTTTGAAATTTTTTCACAGTGGGTTTTTGTGGAGTGACAGTCTGAGGTCTTTTTAATGGTTTTGATTGAAGTGGCTTCATGGAATTTATCTCATTAGAACACGGCCCTGTGCCCTCTTTAAATATTAATTTTACTTTGTTTCCGCTGGGATCTGGAATGATTTGTGGATAAAAGTTCCTCAGATTTGGGTTTGCAATAAATCCTGAGATCTTATTATGAGCTCTTGTTAATGTGGCTAAAGTTGATTGACCTTGCCCTGAAAATTTAAGATTCAGGACGGAGGTGGCACTATTTTTACATTCTGGCGCCTTAAGGATGTATGTGTGTGTATTAATGTTAACGAATTGATTAGCGTTGACGGATAGGGGGAACTTATCATTTGTGTCCCAACACGTGGAGCCCAATTCTTCAACTTCAATAGAAGGGCATCCGCTATCCCCATTTGAAAATTCGAGGGTGATAGGAGCTGTTGGTGTTGTTCTATCCACAAATTCAATTTTGGCTATATTAGGGGAGCTCGTGTCTGTATAAAGCCCTAGGGTGGAATCACCGTGTTCGGTCCCATATTTGTGAATCAGAGTGTTATTCCAGACAGTATATGTGAATGTTACAGGTACGGAATGATAGGGTGACGAGAAGGTAAATTCTAACTCTGAAGGCGTATGCAAGCAGGTCCCTGAATCATTCGTTTGCGTTTTATTAAGATTGAGAGTTTTTCCAGGAAAAACAGTTTGAGACGTGAACATCATTCGCTGACTCGGGCCAGGAGACCAGCATGAATTATTTAACTTGTTCCAGGTGATCGTGACGGGATAACTGGAGGTGTTTTTAAATTGAAAATTGACTTCGTGTGGTTTGCGATCACTAAACGTGATAGTGGCAATCATAGGATCATTATCATTGGGCGGGTCATTAATCCATACACCAAGACTGTAGTCGCCATTTTCAGCTCCATAGGTATGCCAGATTTTATACCCATTATTGAAAAACGTGACTGGTATGGCATGATAGGGTGAGGAAAAAGAAAAACTTAAGGTTGCGGGTTCTTTTTTATAATCATCGGAAACATATGTACTTAAAGGTGGCGAACTTTTCCCTTTATGAAGAGTTAAAGGATCTGGGATCATGTAAGTGTTTGATGAGAAATCATCCCATATTTTTTCAGCTGTCTTTTTTATGGTGACATCATAACTCGAATTATTAATAAATTTGAAATAGACATGGCCGCTCATATTTGCATTTGCAGAAAAACTGATGAAAATGATCAAGAGGGGCATTTGGATTCTAAATAAAATAGAAGCTGTCATTTTGCTACCTTTTACCTGATTTTTTAGTGAGATTATTTTTTGAGCATTTGCCTTTATGCAGGGCATTTCCATCAGTGAATGTAAGTGTTGCCATTAAATCAGGATCTATCTTTGACACATCAATCCATGTTGCAAGACTTCCATCACCTGAAGTTTTGAGATAGTTGTATGTCAAATTAGTTTTATATTGAGTGAATTCTACAGACTTTGACTCAAATCCATTCGCAAATTCGAGATCTAAGTAAGAGTATCTATCCCAACAAAGTCCGCTGGCTTTTATTTGAGTTGAGTAGGGATAACCAGGGTCGCCCGGATACACTGTTAATGGTTCAGGCATTAACGTTGTGTTTTTATACCAACATATGTAATTTGATGTTGTTATTGTGACGGGGCAACTTGAATAATTGATAAATTTAAAATAGACACGCCTTCCTGCATTTACAGACGAAATGAGGAATGTTAGGGTGAGCGTTAAGGCCAGGAGGAGTGGTTTCATAATCCATCTCTTATTGGTTTTTTTGAAATTATCTACAATTTTACATAATAAAAATTAAAAAACTGTTAACGGCATTTTATTAAATCCGTATTGCTTCTCTCGGCCTCCGCTGTCATCCTCGCGCCTGGATGAGAATATTTCAGTTTTTTAGATGGCTTTGTGCCTCTTGGATGGCGATAGGGTAAAAGGCTGTTTTCTGTTTTTCATGGTATGACTTTGTCCCGTTAAAATTTTATTAACCCTTATTTTGTAAAATGAATTTAAGGCTAAAATTTAAAAATTGAATATAGAGACAAAATCATGAAACCTTCCTTCCTTCTTTTCTTCCTTGCTGCGGCGTTATTTGTGACTGCTTTAACCTCTGAAGTGCGTGCGGATCCACCGCGTACTGTCTATTTTCACTTTGTGAATAATACATCTACACGTATTAAATTTAGTGGGGACGGAAACAAATGCTGGAAGGGTTCGTTTGATAATAAAGTTTCCAGTAATAAAAAATCTGAATATTTTAGGACCGAACTTAATGAGGGGATTTGTAATCTTGACCCTTTTGTAGTGTTTAACATACATTTTAGAGATGAATCTAATGACTTTAATAATGTGAGCTACAAATGTACCAGTGTACTGGGGAGGGTGAGGTGTGTTCGATTCCCTATTATTCCTCCATTTGATGTTAGGTATGAACAATCTCAGTATTTGGGCGACACGCTGGTTACTATGACTCTTACTAATAAAAATAAAAATCCAAATAAAAAACCTTCAACCGTTGTGTTCCAGTTTGTGAATCACTCGAGCGAGCAAATTACGATTGCAAAAAATAACAATAAACCAGTTTGTTGGGATTCTGATAACGGATGGGGGCCCATAACAAAACCTATCATCGTTAAGGCTGGAAAATTCACGGGTGAGTTCGTGAGCAATGTCACAAATTTTGGAAACTGTTTGTTTGAGCCCTCAACGCTTGGTTTAAATTTCTCTTTGGGAAATGTTTCTGTGCCGGTGACTTTTATGGAATCGAATAATACGCTCAGCAATACGTCCGTGCAGGAAATTGCGTCCAAGGTTGACGTCTCAATTGTAAATCATGGAAATACTTCAATCATAACCTTTAGTGATAAGGGGAAACCTGCACTTCAACAACCTATGACAAAACCCGTGCAAAACTTAAGATAGCGGTGCCTTTATCCCGAACTTAAGGTATGGACGACTTGATCTTTACCAAAGAGATAAAGGAGGGTGCGCAAACGCTCTCCTGCTTCGGATTTGAGGTGGGGATTAGTCTCCAAAATTTCTTGCGTTTTGGCATGTGCCATCTCGAGAAGGTCGGTGTGAAAAAGTGGATCTGCAATCCGGTAGGAGGGGAGGCCACTTTGACGAAGGCCGAGTAAATCACCACCACCGCGCAGGCGCAGGTCTTCTTCTGCAATCCGAAAACCATCGTTGGAGTCCTTCATAATGGAAAGGCGTGCATGACCAATTTCACTGATGGGATAGCTGTAAATCAAAAGGCAGGAGGAAGGTTTTTCGCCGCGGCCCACCCGTCCTCGCAGCTGATGAAGCTGGGCCAAACCAAAGCGTTCTGCATGTTCGATAACGATCACGTTGGCATTGGGGACATCCACACCCACTTCAATCACGGTGGTGGCGACAAGAATTTGAATCTTGTCCCCCCGAAATTTTTCCATAACCGCGTCTTTTTCTGGAGACTTCATTTTGCCATGTACAAGACCTACGGTTCCCTCTCCATAAAGGGATTTTAAATGTTCAAAACGTTCTGTTGCGGCAGACAAATCCAGGGTTTCTGATTCCTCAACAAGGGGACAAACCCAATAGGCTTGCCCTCCCTGATCGATAACACGCTGAAGTCCATCTGCGATATCCTCAAGGCGTTTGGCTGGAAAAACACGGGTGTCAATGGGAAGACGTCCTTTGGGTTTTTCCAGAAGGCGAGAGGCCTCTAAGTCGCCATAATTTGTAAGCATCAACGTTCTTGGTATGGGGGTTGCGGTCATGACCAGAATATGGGGGCACTTGCCTTTGCGAGTAAGTTTCAAGCGTTGCTCCACTCCAAAGCGGTGCTGTTCGTCAATAACAACAAGAGCTAAATGCGAAAACAGCACATCATCTTGGAGAAGTGCGTGGGTGCCAATGACAATGTTCACTTTATTCTGTGCAATATCCTCGAGAAGGTTTTTTCGCCCTTTTTGATTCCCCATCAAAAGCTCAATCCGCAAATTTGTGCCGTGCATGAGTTTTTTGATCGTCTCGAATTGTTGGCGTGCAAGAATTTCTGTGGGTGCCAAAAATGCCGCTTGAAATCCAGATTCAAGAGCAGAAGCCATTGCCAAAAGTCCTACCATGGTTTTGCCTGAACCAACATCGCCTTGAAGAAGTCGAATCATTCGCTCACCTGAGGAGAGATCCTGATCAATCTCTTTCAAAACCTGTAATTGGCCTTGGGTTAGGGGGTGTTGGAAGGTCTCGAGAATGTCTTTCCGCAATTGGGTTGATGGCGAAATGAGAGGGCTTTCTTGGCGTTTTTGATACTTGCGCAAAAGTCCTTGTGCCAATTGGTCGGCCAAAAGTTCATCATATGCCAAACGCTTGCGCAGGGGATGTTCAGGAAAAAGTTCGGCTTCCGTGCGGGGGGCGTGAATTTTTTGAAGAGCCGCACCAATTGTGGGCCATCCTTTTTCAGAAAGCTCACTTTCAGAAATCCAATCTTTGAGCTCTGGCAATTTTCGGAGTGCTTTTTTAATGGCACTGATCAGTTGAAAATTCGGCAATCCTAAGGTGAGGGGATAGACGGGTTCATACTCTTGCCATGAGGATTGAAGAGACATAGGGGCCACTTTGGGCGGGTGTGTTAATTGCTTGCTTCCCCCAAAAATCTCAATAGTGCCTGTGATAATTCGTTTTTCGCCCGGGGGAAAGCGCTTCAAAAGATAAGGTTTGACGGCATTAAAGTACAGAAGGTCCACCTGGTCCGTATTATCAAAAACGGTAATTTTATAAGGCGCACGGCTACTGGACGCCATGTGATTTCCAATTTCAGCCGGAAATGCCACGGGTTTTCCATAAGGCGTTGCGGCAATGGTCGGATAAAGCGGATAATGATCCAGTTTTACAGGCAAATGCCAAATGAGATCAATTACACGTCTTAATCCCAAGCGTTCAAATTTTTTGGCCAACTGAGGGCCAATGCCTTCAAGGCTTTCGGTTTTTGCAAAAAGTGGGGTGAGTGTGTCTGGGCGCATCATGATTGAATCTTGCCATTGAGCAAAGCGTTTCGCAAGGTGACTTCTTTGAAATTTGTTTTCTAATTGTACTTTGACAAAAGAGCCCAAATGACCTACATACAAGGATCCGATAACCTCTTTGCGAGATTTCATGGCTAAAGAAGATTTAATTGAGTTTGCAGGCACTGTGGCCGAACTCCTCCCTAATGCAACTTTTCGCGTGGAGCTTGAAAATGGACATATCATTTTGGCTCACACGTCTGGACGTATGCGCAAAAACAGAATTCGTGTGCTTGTTGGGGACAAAGTGAACGTGGAGATGACCCCTTACGATCTGACCAAGGGCCGTATTACGTTCCGACATAAGTAAAAGCTCATGTCAAAACTGATCCTGGCGTCTTCTTCTCCCCAACGTAAAGTCCTCTTGGCACAAGTGGGGATTATCCCGGATCAGATTATTCCTGCTGATATTGATGAATCTCATGATACCAAAGAATCCATTTTGGCGTATGCTAAGCGTATGTCTTTTGAAAAAGCCAAAACCATTCATGATCTTCATCCGGATGCCTTTGTGATTGGGGCAGATACCCTTGTTGAGACGCAACGTCATATCCTTCATAAAACTGATAATGTAGAAGAAGCCATAAAATTTCTGAGAATGCTTTCAGGAAAACGCCACCGCGTTCTCACTAGTGTGACTGTGATTGCGCCCTCGGGAAAATATGCAACCCGGGCCATTAAAACTATTGTGCACTATAAACGTTTGACTGAAAAAGACATCCTAGAGTTTCTCAAAACGGACGAATGGAAAGGCCGTGCTGGGGCTTATAGCATTTTAGGATATGCCCAAAAATTCGTCAAATCCATGTCTGGCTCTCTCTCCGCTGTTGTGGGATTACCCCTTTATGAAACGTGCGCACTTTTAGAAGGATTGGGATTTGAGTATTAAATCCAAAACATGGCTTTTGGATTCTCAAAAGGGTTATACCCGCCTTATGTGCTTTGAGAACAAACATTGCCTTTATTGCGATGTGGACCTTCCCTCTCCACCCCCCCACTATGGAGCAATTTATGAGGGAAAAGTCACGAAGATCCTTCAAACTGCAAACCTTGCCTTTCTGGATTTGGGAGAGAGACTTGAAGCAGTACTCTCCTTGCCAGAACGTCATTTTCCAAAACCACAAGAAGGTGAAACTCTTCTGGTGCAAATCACACGGGAACCCTCTCCCTCTCAAGGAAAGCTTGCGATGGCGTCTCGCGCTATTGAAGTTCCTTGGGGGCCTTTCGTGTGGACGCCAGGGGAGCCGGGACTGAGGTTTTCAAAAAAACTAACAGTCGAGGTTCGGAAAAACCTTGAGTCTCTCTTAACGCCTTTAATGAGTGAAGATGATGGGCTTTTGGTTAGAAGCCATGTTTCCGCGTTTTCGAGTGAGGAATTGTTGGCCTGTCATACTAAAATTGTTTCAAGATCTTTTTTTGAGATACTGAAACAGATTCAGCACGATCATTTTATCAAAAAACTCCTCACTCTCACAACTCCAAAAGATACAATTAAAGTCGATAGTCTGGCTCTTTACTCAGACTTCACAAAAGCGATCGCAAGCCATCCTTACGCCCCCATTTTGCTTCATGAAAAAGAAGGCACTTTTGATGAAAATTTGGAAGAGGCCTGGGAGAAAATGTTTGAAATCCACGTGCCCATTTCGGGCGGTGGTGAAATCATTATTGAAAAAACTCATGCGTTTTATGCAATAGATATCAATACGGGCCAAACCAACCAACCGGCCCATGCTTTTTTGAAAAAAGCCATAGATACCGCTTTTGAGGAAATCCGAAAGCGGGATTTGGGGGGTATCATTTTAATTGATATTCCCTTTCCCCCTAAATCCCAAGGAGATTTATTAGGGTACGTTAAACGAGAAGCACAACGAGATTTAAACCCCCCTAAAATTCATGGCATTACCTCTTTAGGTATTCTGGAAATCACACGAAAACACCGCAGCCTTCCCCCTTTGGAAAAGATTGTAAACTTTGAAAAATCGATTTAACAGCCATTATACCAACATGTATTTAGCGATCCATCGGGACAATTATATACTTCGGTATTGCAAAAGATTCCGTTACCTGTAGCTCCCGGACTACACTGTTGATCCGTAGTACAATGCTGAGATGGTGAAATTTCACCTGAACACGAACACCAATCGTCTTTTAATTTAGAAGAAGCTACCCCCGTAAATGAGTAGAAGAGATTCCAAATTAAAATTACACTACACAAAATTAAATAACAGCGATTATTGGAAAAGAGATAAAATTTTTGGGCTTTTTTCATATTGCATTCCTCTTCTTATTTTTAATTTGAATGAAATTAAACCAATCATAAAATTCCGAACAACACAAACAAGATAACATGGTTTTTTCTTGCCAGCAAAATATATGACCATAAAAACCTCACACCAACCCGCCAATTTCCTGAACAATGCCTTGCACACCTTTAAGGCGCCCTTGAGGGGATGGCCACACGCGTGTGAAGACAATTTTTTGATCCGGTCGGATTTTTGCGGTACCAGCTTGTTTTTGAATATAGTTTAAAAGGCCTGCAGGATTTTCAAATTTATTTTGATAAAGGGTCAGAACAAAGCCTTTGGGGCCAGCTTCAATCTTTTCGATATTGGCTTTTTTGCACATAAGCTTGAGACGAATAATCTCAAGAAGATTTTCGGTCTCACCAGGTATTGTACCAAAGCGATCCACAAGTTCGATCCGGAATTGATCGATATCCTCAAAAGCCTGAAAAGTCCCTAAACGACGATAAAGACTCATACGAAGACCCAAATCGGACACATACGTTTCTGGGATTAAAACAGATAAACCGAGCTGAATTTGGGGTGTCCATCCCGCTTCAAAAATATCCTCCATGCCTCGGTTTTGAGACTTGAGTGCAAGAATCGCTTCCTCGAGCATGTGTTGATAAAGTTCCACACCGACTTCTTTGATGTGCCCCGATTGCTCATCACCCAAAATATTGCCAGCACCTCGAATATCAAGGTCATGACTGGCAACCGTAAATCCAGCTCCCAGGCTTTCAAGAGATTGAATGACTTCCAAGCGTTTTAATGCGGTAGGCGTTACGGGATGAGTTGCAGGCAATGTGAAATACGCATATCCGCGAACTTTGGCGCGCCCGACGCGGCCCCGCAGTTGATAAAGCTGAGCCAAGCCAAATCGATCGGCATGATGGACAATTAAGGTGTTGGCACGGGAAATATCGATTCCCGATTCAATAATATTCGTTGAAAGAAGAACGTCATAATGTCCGTCATAAAATTGGGTCATGACGTCCTCAAGTTCTGAGGCCGGCAATTGTCCATGGGCCACCCCAAAGGTCGCTTCGGGAACAAAAGTCTGAAGTCGTTCTTTCACTTTCGCCAAATCTTGGAGGCGAGGACAAACATAAAAGCTGAGGCCTCCGCGGAATTTCTCACGTAAAATGGCTTCTCGAATGACCATCCCATCAAAGGGCATCACGAAAGTGCGCACGGACAAACGATCCACAGGCGGAGTTGCAATCAGGCTCATTTCACGAACGCCAGCAAGCGCCATCTGAAGCGTTCTTGGAATAGGCGTTGCTGTTAATGTCAAAACGTGGACATCGGATTGCAATTCTTTGAGTCGTTCTTTTTGACTTACGCCAAAGTGCTGCTCTTCATCCACAATCAAAAGTCCCAAATTGGGAAAGCTCATACTTTTTGAAAAAATACCATGGGTTCCAATGACAATATCAACTTCCCCTGAGCGTATAAGATCTTTGATTTTTTGGGATTCTGAAGGTTTCACAAGGCGTGATAATTGAGCAATCTTAAGACCAGATCCTTCAAAGCGCTTGACGAAAGATTGATAATGTTGACGCGCCAAAAGGGTTGTGGGAACAACCACTGCAACTTGTTTTCCAGAAGCTGCGGCCACAAATGCAGCGCGCATTGCAACCTCTGTTTTGCCAAATCCGACGTCCCCACAAACCAGACGATCCATAACTTTTCCTGAGGACATATCCTCAAGGGCTTCTTCGATGGCGCGCAGCTGATCGTCTGTTTCGGGATAGGGAAAACGTGCTGCAAATTCTTCATAAAGTCCTTCGGGTTTGGTCATGACCTCACCGCGATGGAGAGCTCGTTCAGCAGCGACCCGCATTAAATGTTCGGCAATCTTTTTAATGCGATCTTTGACTTTGGCTTTGCGGGCCTGCCACGCAACACCGCCCAAACGATCCAATTGGACAAAGCTGTCTTTGGATCCATAGCGACTTAAGGCTTCGATATTTTCCACAGGCACATAAAGCTTACTCTCACCATCATAAATAATGACAAGACAATCATTGCGTGTTCCTGAAACTTGAAGTGTCTCAAGTCCTTCATAGCGGCCAATGCCGTGGGCCACGTGGACTACATAATCACCAGGTTCAAGGGAGGAGGCCTCCGTTAAAAAGAGGTCTTTCTTTCGGGCCCGCGCGCGACCATGACCTAATCTCTCTCCAAAAAGATCTTCTTCGGTAATCACCAAAAGCTCCGGCGATTGAAAACCGCGACCCATTTCAAGTGTGCCCAAATTAATTTGGCCTTTTTTCAGACTCTGAAAATGATCGATTCTGTGGACAGGCGCAAATTTAAACTCCTCAAGCATATGGGTCAGACGATCTGTGGATCCTGCTGTCATGCCTAAAATAAGAACGGTTCCATTATGAGATAAAAATGAATCCAAAGCCGGCTTTAAATCCTCAAAAATATGATGATGTTGTTGCAATCGAGATGAGGCAAACGTAAGTCCAATCTTGCCTTCTGTATCAAAAACCTGACCTTTGGATTCCGGCCATGTGAGGGGGGAGAGTACACCATAAGGAATGGCCTCAAGTCGTTCTTCAAATTCTTTTTTAGACACATATAAAAGATCAGAAGGGACCGGATAATAAGGCAGACCTTGATGTTTTTTCTCTAATTGTTGAAAATCAATGCGGGTTTTGTAGTGATCTCGCACATGCTCCAGGCGATCCTTCAAGGACTCCTCATAATTGTGATCAAAGGACACCGCAAAATTATCCAGATAATCAAAAAAGTGATCCAACTGGGGGTAAAATAAGGGCAGCCAATGCTCGGCTCCACTTGGAATTGAGCCTTCCGTAATGGTGTGATACAGTGGATCCTCGCGAGACCCGTCTGGAAACAAATTCCGATAAGATTTGCGAAATTGTTCGATAGATTCGGGATTGAGCAAAATCTCGCCCATGGGTTTGATTTCCAAGCTCTCCACTTTGCCTGAGCTGATCTGCGTTAAGGGATCAAATACTTTTAAAGATTCGAGTTCTTCCCCAAAAAAATCCAACCGCAACGGTAAATCTTGACCAGGTGGGAAAATATCAACAATTCCCCCTCTTAACGCAAATTCGCCCCATTCGCATACCATCTCACGACGGACATACCCATTGCTTGAAAGAAAAGTCATTAAATGATCAAAGGAGATTTTCTCACCTTTTTTCAAAATCAGCTGGGTTTTTGAAAGCGTGGACTTGGGCATGACCCGCTGAGAAATGGCGGGGATGCTCGTGAGAATCAAACGGCGATGCCGTGGATTTGGAACTTTTATAAGTTTTGAAAGCGTATCAATGCGACGCGCTATTACATCGGCATGAGGCGATACCCGATCATAAGGCAAGCAATCCCAGCCAGGAAAAGTCAAGACCTCAAGGTGAGGATCCACAAATTGAAGTTGGAGTTTCAATTCTTCACTATGGGTTTCTGCAGAAACCACGTGAACCCAATTATGATGCACATGGGTGAGCTGAGATAAAATCCATGCTTCAGAACTTTCAGGCACTTGGGACAGAAAAAACGGTGAATTTTTAAGATTGAGGGAGATCATTGAAAGATTCCAAAACGATTTTTCCAAAACTGGTCACAATTTTGAATTTGTTTCAGTATCTCAAAAAAAGATCCTGAAATAAATTCAGGATAACGATGCAAAAGACTCATTCCAACTTATCCTTGACGTCCGCATAAAGGCGATCCAAAAGACCCCCATGTGCGCCCAAAGGACGGGGCTTTCTATCAAAAAGCCAATCGATAAGATCATTATCGTTTTCTTGTAAAAGTCCTTCCCAGGCCTCAAGTTCAGGAATTGTCATGGTATGAAGATGTGCACGCGCAAATCCGCCGATGAGAACATCAGACTCCTTCATCCCTCGATGCTGGCTTACGTAAAGAAGTTTTTTAATGAGGTGCTGTTGTTTGTTTTCCATGATTATTTTCTTAACCTTGTCAAACACTTTGGTCAATGGTAAGATTCAAGGAACAAAAGCAGCACCTCTTAAAAATATCCGACTACTTAATTGTTTTAAATTCTTCCGCGTATTCAATTTTGTAATATTTTTCAATTTTACTAAGGAGTGCCTGGACATCAGAAGGTACTCTCTCCATATACTTAAATTTTCTCTCATTGAAAATTGCATCATAAAATCTTTTTGAGGGCCAAATCTGTATAATTAAGAATTCTTTTTGCTTTGTATAATGAAGAGTGGTGGATACAGCGCCTATCTTTTTTGAGAATTCAGCAATCTGATCAAAGTCGTGAATTAACTCATCATCACTTGTTTTTTCATTTTTCCATTTTACGATCATGCCATACATTTTTTGATCTCCCTTTGTTCATTAAGTAAATCCTGCTCCACACTGGAAACAAAATCTCACATAGATATCTTATTGTGAATTCATTTTTATTGAAAATTTTATGTTTATGTATTGAATATCAATATACAAAAAAAATATTAAGAATTAATTAAAGGTAGCGCATGTTCAAAAAATAATGAACATGCTTCATTTTCTCGTGTACATCAGGGGGATCCTTTGTCAATATGTAAACAATGTTAAAAATATGGATGAATTCAACCATGAAAAAATCTTCAAGCCAGTCGCTATTCACTGTTAAGAGAATTTTTGTGGCGGGATTTGCCATGTTTGCCATGTTTTTTGGCTCGGGTAATCTTGTCTTTCCCCTTCTCATTGGAAAAAGTGCGATGGGGCAATACCCTTGGGCCATTTCGGGATTTGTGATTTCTGGTGTCGTGATTCCATTCTTAGGGCTTCTTGGAATTCTCCTTTACAATGGCAGTTATATGAACTTTTTTGCACGCCTTGGGAAAGTTGTATCCTTTGTTTTAATATTTTTTCTTCTCTCTCTTGTGGGCCCCTTTGGTGTGATTCCACGGTGCATTACCGTGTCTTATGGAAGTTTTCTGACTCTTTTTCCAGAGACACCCCTTGCAATATTTAGCTTTTTGATGTGTGTTCTGGTTTTCTTCCTTTCCGTTCGCGAAAACAAAGTCGTGCCACTTTTGGGAACCATTTTAGCGCCCGCCAAAATTTTATCCGTAGGCTTCATTGTTCTTTTTGGATTTTTGTATGCGGCTCAACCTGCACTCAGTACACTCACAGACACCCAAGCCTTTAAAAGTGGTCTTTATGAGGGGTATCAAACGATGGACCTTATGGCCGCTTTCTTTTTTGCAACCGTTGTCATGAACTATCTTGTAAAATCACAAAATGAAGACTCTCAAGAATCCCCTCTCATGTTTAAAACCGCAGTGGGCGCTATGCTCATCGGAGGGGGTCTTATGAGCGCTGTTTATTTAGGTATGGTTTATTTGGGCGCGACTTATGCGAGTGATCTTGGATCCGCAAGACCTGAACAATTCTTAGCCGTCATCGCCCATATTTCCCTAGGTGCCCTTTCCGGGAAAATTGTGACTGCAGCCATTGTTTTGGCATGCCTTACAACAGCGATTGCCTTAACCACAACATTTACGGATTTTGTCTATGAGCACCTCTTCAAAAAGAGATTCGAACGCTCCCATTGCCTTGCCATGTCCACTCTCATTTCCTTTGTATTTTCAACTTTTGGATTTTCAGGAATTGCGGGATATTTGGGGCCCATTTTAAGTGCCCTTTATCCGCTCCTTATCGTCTACACTCTTTTCAACATAGGCGCCTGGATTTGGGAAAATTACTTAAAAAAAAGCACATTTTCAAATAATACCATTTGCAATAAATAGCTAAGATAATTTAGTCCAAGTACGTTGACAGAGTGAATCGATTTTATTTGAATTTTGAACCCAAAGGTTCCAAACATCACAGGTAGTATCGGCGATTTTTTCAGTGGATTGATGGACCTACACCCAATCAAAATGAAAATTGGGTGTTGAGATGTTCGAAGTTGTCAGTGACGCGAGTTTGGAGAAGATCTTTAATTTCATGAACAGTTTTTTCGAAAAAGTGTTTTACAGCGTTGGTAAAGTCACTTCCTTTAAGGTAAAACTTATTATTCGAGACGTATTCGTGCATGATTTTCCATAATCGCTCGATGGGGTTCAAATTGGGGTTGTAGGAAGGCAAATAATGAATGACGATCTGCGAATTTTCGACGTATTTCCTCGTTTCCTTTGATGTATGATAGGGGGCCTGATCCAAAAAGATGTGGATTCTTGGCGCCTTGGGATAGCAACTTTCCACATGTTTCAGAAAATCCATAAGACTTGCGCTGTTAATTTTCTCATAATCACGTGTCATCACTTGAAGAGTTGCAAGGTTAATCGCACCTGCAATATTGACGCGCATTCTGGCTCTTGTTGTGGGAATGTATTGCTCTTTAACGTGTTTGATCCATCCGCGGGTCAGCTTTTTCGCTTGGGTAGGGTGCACGCTATCCCCAAATAAGATAGGCTCATTTTCAGGCATTGTGCTCATTAAGTTTTCATATTCAACGATAAACTTTTCCTCCGGCTCCGGGTTGGCCTTTGCTGGAATTTCATTACGATTTTTGCAAACAAATCAATGAGTTTTCATCCAGCTCTGCATTCCAGAAACCGTATAAGACTTTCCATAGGCTTTTTCGACATAAGCGCAGATTTCGTGAATGTGTGAGTAAAGTGTTGTTTCCAAATGGCTCATCAGCTCTTGGGTTTCGTGCGCGGTCAGCTTGCCAGTCGAGCCGCCCCTTTCAGGCTTTAATTTGCCAGACTCTCTGTAGTCTTTAATATAGTTTCCAACGGTTTAATCGTCCAGAAAAAGTGCTTTGGCAATCATCAGATGCGTCCATCCCTCATCGGATAGAAGCACGGCCTTGATCCGATCACAGATACGTCGATCGCGTCCCCGACGATGTTGGACTTTTAGACTGCCGCTTTTTCTGGTCTCAAAAAATTCTTCATCCCTCATTATTAACACATTTTTAAACTTTATTCAAACCCTTATCCCCAACTTTCATTCACGATGGGTATACAGTTTCTAACCCTCCATTACACTCTGGGACTAAACATCCTCCTAGAATGAACACCCCTTAAAAGCCAAACATGTGATCTAAGCTGAAGGCTCCATTGTTCCGGATGAGTCCATGATAGCCAAATAATCGGCAAGTTCTATCATCGATTATTACATATCCACCTTCCGCTTTTTTCCGATCCACTTCAGAGAAAAGTTCGCTTACACGCCAAAGGCGGGAGCCACTTTGAGGAATTGCAATATGCGCTTTGGCCACAATCTCACCCTCATCATTATGAAGTGTTAGGTGAGTGTCTGAGGCAGAAGTCCAGTTCATGGTAGAACTCGGGTAAATTAAATGGCAGAAGGTCTCCACATCTGAAGGTCCTACGCGGAGGAATATGTTTGTGGTAACGCCAGGAGGTGGGCCTTTGTATGACTGCGGCTCACTTTTGTAGGTGATTGCGGTATTAAAAATATGGCTTCCAAAACTGGTTTCTGCCTGAAACCCGCCCAATTTTGTTTCATAGCGGGAAAGACCGTGAAGCCATCCATCGGCTTCGTCCCCTGCGTCAAAATCATAAACGAGTTCGACATGGCCGTATTCTGTGGGAAGCGTGACGTAGGCGTCAATTTCAATAGCATGACTGTGATTTCGAGGAAGGTTTCCAAATTTATGCTCGCCCACAAGAACGCCGTCTTTGGAATAAAAAAGGGCTTTGATGGGGAAATTCTGAAGTTCTGTTGACATCGGTGTTTGGAGAAGCGTTGTTTTATAGATTTTTTGCGGCAAAATGGGAGCCGGATAAATATAAGCTTTTCCTAAAACATCTCGATGTTTTTTGACATTGGGATCGGATTTTAAATTATTGCGTTCCACATTGACGTGAGCAATGCAACGATAGCCCGAGGCATTGATGACTTCATAACGGGGACGTACAAAATAATTCGCTGCCTTAATCTCAATTTGCTGGGGCCATTTCACGTGCGGCATAATTTTTGAAACATCAATTTCTTGGGTTTCAAAGGGTGCAAATTCTTGTGGCAAAGTGGTCCATTTTTCCTCGCCCATGACCCTTAGTGCAATACAATGAGCGGGAATCATAATGGGATGACTGTTTTGAAGCCATAAAATTACAGTTTCATTTTCACGAGGAGCCGGAAGTCCCGCATAAAATTCGGGTGGCCACGCATTGGCATCATGAGTTGCGGAAATGCCTATGCCATCATCATGATAGGTATCAAGGGCGTATTTCACAATATCGTGTCCTTTGGCTCCAATATGATGAATAAAAAGTTGTCCCGTAAAATCTGGCAAACTAAATCGCTTCTTTATTTCCGCACTGTCAAAAACAAGAGGGCTGATAGAATTTTTTGTGTCTTCCGTCCATTCCGCCAAAACCTTGCCTTTGGAATCCATAAGGCAGCACCAGATTTTCACATCTTTGGCCCCATACTTGATCCAGTAATTGGCGCTGGCGGCACGGGTGTGCCATCCCCCTTCCTCGCGCATAAATGCAAAGTTGGTGGCCCAGTTGTTACCAACTAAATAATCTTTTTTGTCACCAATAAAGTCTTCTGGAAGCTTCAGGGATTCCAATGTTAAAACCTCACACCCTTCTGGAATGAGGTGTTGGATATTTTGAATAAGTCGTTGCGGTTCAAAGGAAAGAATTAAAAGGGCTTTCGGTTTGTCCTTTGTAATTTCGCTAATAAGACGTGTTCTTCTTCCCCAAATAGTATGATCCATTTTTTCAACGGCTTGGACATAAATAGGGGGCACTTTGCACGCATAAGTTAGGGCAGAATAATCTTCGGCATACCCGCTTTTTTCGTATTGGCCAGGCAGTTCACAAAATTGAGCTATTCCCAAAAAATCTTCCACATATCCTAAGGGATCATAAATGGTAAGTCCTTCCATTTGAGATAGCTTTCGTGAGAACTCCTGGAGTTTATCTATGATTTTCGGGTGCCCCAGCGCTTTGAAAAACGAGGTTCCTTTGCCGTTTACGAAAGTTTTAATGGGTAGTGTCATGATCTCACCATAGTCAAAGATTAACGAAGTCCAAGCTGGGATTTAATAAGATTTCCAACGCGTGCGGTCTCATTAAAGGGGCGATACTCCCAGAAGTCAATTATACCATCAAAATATTTTGCATATCCGCGTCTGATGAGTTCGCTCGCAAATCGAATGGGCTTTGTATTTTCATGGCCGCGGAGTGGTAAAATATAAACGGGCTTTCCTGTGGCGCACGCCTCTGTCATCATATTTACAGAATCATCAGTGACCAAAACAGCGTTCGCCAAAGCCAACATTCCAAAGTAGGGATTAAAAGTTTCAGGCTCAGCTAAAAAGACGCGGGGGTGATTTGCAAAGTGCGTTTTTAAAAGATCACGATAAGGTGTGCGGAATGAGGGCGTGATGAGAAGTGATCCGGGATAATCTCTTAAAATCTGATCAAAAGAGGAAATAAGGTCCTCCATCGCCTCTTGCGGCATTGCATAGCGATTGGTCGCGCCTCCCAAAAGGACTGTGTAAAATGGATTTTCATAATGAGAAAAATAATCTTTGAATTCACTTCTTGCAGTCTCTAATTTTTGAGGACTTACTTTGTGAAGGGCCCCAAAAGTTTTGATCACATTGGGGGCTATCACTTTATCATGTTCAGGGGCTGCCACCAGATCCAAATGTCGGGGTGAAATCAAGGGGTCTTGAATGTGGATGAGATAAGTTTTTCCCTTGTTTTGCTTTTTAATGGAAAGAGCCAAGGCGACTGACCTTCTTCCACAACTGATCACCACATCCGGCCAGGGAGGTGCCAAAGAATCGCTTTTTTTATCCAATTGTTTTGTCGGTGTGCCAAAAGGCCAAAGTGTTGGCATCCAAGAATAAGGCCACCGGCGATTCACAACTTTATGAATCGTCTCAAGTCCAAGAGATTCGGAAAGGCCTATGACTTGGCTCATCATTCCGGGATGCCCATCAGAAAGCGTCCAGCAGGTTCTGGGAGTTAGTTTAGTCATGCAGCAACCTTGGCGGCAAAGCGTCTCCAGACATCTTGAAGAGCATTCATTAAATGATCCACCATCTCAGGCGTATGTAAAGGAGAAGGCGTTAATCGGATGCGTTCCGTCCCGCGCTCCACGGTTGGGTAATTAATGGGTTGAACATAGATGTTGTGTTCATCGAGTAAAGCATCCGTCATTTGTTTACACAAGTGTGCATCACGAATCATCAGCGGAATAATGTGGGTATTCGTGGGCAAATAAGGAATTCCCATAAGCTTCAGTCGCGCCTTTACCTCGCTCACACGCTTTTGATGATTCAAGCGTTCCTCTTGGCTAGATTTCAAATGGCGAACACTGGCCAAAGCTGCCGCCGCAACTGCAGGGGGAATGGAGGTTGTGAAAATAAAGCCAGAGGCGTGAGATCTTACAAAATCAATCAGATTTCGACTTCCTGTAATGTATCCACCCACAACGCCAAAGGCCTTGCCCAGAGTTCCTTCAATGACATTCAGGCGATCCTCCTGTCCCTGCATTTGGGCAATGCCGCCCCCTTGATGCCCATACATTCCAACGGCATGGACTTCATCAATATACGTGAGCGCTTGATATTTCTCCGCTAGATCGCAAATCTCTTTGATGGGGGATGTGTCCCCATCCATTGAATAAACGGATTCAAATATGATGAGTTTGGGGCGCTGTGGTTCTACTTGGCTTAAAAGGTCTTCCAAGTGCTTAAGATCATTGTGGCGAAAAATGTATTTTTCCACACGACTATTGCGAACGCCTTGAATGATAGAAGCATGGTTTTTTTCATCGGAGAAAATAACACATCCCGGAAGATTTTGTGCCAAGGAACTAATGGAGGCCTCATTGGCCACATAGCCTGAGGAAAAAAGGAGTGCAGCTTCTTTCCCGTGTAAATCGGCAAGCTCTTGCTCGAGTAAAACGTGATAGTGATTGGTTCCCGAAATATTCCGAGTGCCCCCGGCGCCCACACCCATTTTTTGAGCGGCCTCTCTCATCGCTTGAATGGTCAGGGGGTGACGTCCCATGCCTAAATAATCATTTGCGCACCAAACAATCACTTCTTTTTCGATGCCATTGCGTCTTAAAAGTGCATAAGGATAACGCTCAGCAATGCGCTCTAAATCCGCAAAAACACGATAACGCCCCTCGGCTTTCAGTTCTTCTAATTTTCGTGCGAAATACGACTCGTAATCCATAAGCACCCTGCTTTTTAATTCCTGACGAAGATTAGACAATTTTTCCCATCTCCGTCTAGGGAGATGTGAGAAGGATTTAGTGCCCAGAAACGCGAGGAGTTCTTAATACAAAATGGCGACTGCAATAGGGGCAGGTTACCTCGCCCGCGGGCATGATATTCAGGTAAACTGCAGGATGCCCTAAACTTCCTCCGTTCCCAGAACAGTTCACGGTTTCGTCATCCACAAGATAAGTTTCATCATTTTTTGACATTTTTTCCTCGCCTGATCTCATGCGTTGCAAGTTTCTGAATTGGAGTATATAACCTGGCACAAAGAAACTCTATTCTTTTTCTTAAGCGCCCGTAGCTCAGCTGGATAGAGCGTTGCCCTCCGGAGGCAAAGGCCAGGGGTTCGAATCCCTTCGGGCGCACCAATGATTTGAAAATAAGGGGAGCGAACACCATGTTCAAAACAACACTTTTAACACTTGGCTTACTTTACGGAGGACAAACAGCTATGGCCTGTGATCACACAACTGCAGAAATGCACACAACCGCATCAGGATTACAATATCAAGACCTAAAAGTCGGCACCGGCGCTGAGCCTCAAAAAGGCCAAAAAGTCGTCGTGCATTACACAGGATGGCTTGAATCCAACAATGAGAAATTTGATAGTTCTGTTGATCGCGGACAACCCTTTTCCTTCACATTGGGTCAAGGTATGGTCATTCAAGGATGGGATGAAGGTGTCGCTTCCATGAAAGTTGGTGGTGCTCGCCGTTTGACTATTCCTGCCAACTTGGGTTATGGCGCTCGTGGTGCAGGTGGTGTCATCCCTCCCAATGCAACCCTTGTCTTTGACGTCGAACTTTTGGATGTGAAGTCTTAAAAACAACATATTGTCATCCCTGCAACGGCGGGGATGACAGTTTAGAATTTATAATTACTTTACAAAAAAGCCTCTAAGGCCCACATCGTCCATTTCTTTTTGTTCACGTTTAAGTTCTTCTGCCTCAATAATTTTCAGGAGTTTGTCGCGCGCCAGTTCATAGCGCTTGAGTTCAGCCAAAGCTTCACGAAGGAGGCCCCGTGTAATTTCAATTTGGGCTTCGATTTCTTTGCGTTTGTAATCTTGAAGGGCTCGCCTATATTTGGCTCCCTGAAGAAACCTTGTAAAGGCTTGCATAAAATCTGGAGAAAGATGGGCAAAACTTTTCTCATAGAGAATTTCTTGATCTATCCCCTCAATTAAGCTCAATGTCTGTCTCAAGTCCTCCTCTTCTTCAGCAAGTCGCCTCCGGATGGCGTCCAGATTGTGCTGATGAAGCCTTATCAGGCTTTTAAGAGAGTTGAGTTTCTTCTTCATTTCGACAGGACTCTGGAATGGGCATGTTGAGGATTTGGGCGAGTTCTAAAAACCCAAAAGTAAATGTGGTGTGCTCGTTCTTTCCTTGAGATAAAAATGCATAAAGCTGATCATGAAGAGCAATTGCAAGATCCACCTGTGGATCACTGCCACGTTTATAAGCACCCAAACGAATCATATCTTCCATATCTTCATAAATGGAGAGAGATTCGCGTGCTTTTTTGATAATGACGGATTCATCTTCCGCATTACAATCAGGCATCATACGAGAGATGCTTTTCAAGATATTAATAGCGGGATAGCGCCCACGTTCGGCAATTTGACGCTCGAGCACAATGTGGCCATCAAGAATGGAACGTGCTGCATCTGCAATGGGTTCGTTATGATCATCCCCATCCACAAGGATTGTGAAAATACCAGTAATTGTTCCCTTTTCTGTGCCGGGGCCTGCGCGTTCTAAAAGGCGGGGGAGTTCAGCAAAAACTGTGGGAGGATAACCCTTTGTGGTGGGTGGCTCGCCCAAGGACAGACCAATTTCCCGCTGGGCCATGGCAAAGCGCGTAATGCTATCCATGAGGCATAAAACGGTGAGCCCTTGATCGCGAAAATATTCAGCAATTGTAAGCGTCATATAAGCCGCTTGTTTTCTCAAAAGGGCGGACTCATCGGAAGTAGCTACAACTACAACGCTGCGCTTGAGGCCTTCTGGCCCCAGTTGGTCTTGAATGAATTCCTGGACCTCGCGCCCGCGCTCACCAATTAATCCAATAACAGCCACATCGCACGCCGTAAAACGGGCGAGTTGCGATAAAAGAACAGATTTCCCAACGCCAGATCCTGCAAAAATGCCCATGCGTTGGCCGCGGCACATGGTTGTAAATGTATTAAGAGCGCGTATACCCAAATCAATACGCGATCCCACGCGTTTACGGGCATGGGCGGGAGGCGCCATAGTTTTTATAGGGTAGGGGAGGGAGCCTTGCGGCAGTGGTGCCCCGCCATCAAGAGGTTCCCCCAATCCATTAATGACGCGTCCCAACCATTTTTCAGTGGGGCAAATGGTTTGATTTTCACCACACACAATGACTGAATCTCCGGGGCCAATACCTTCAAGAGATTCATAAGGCATCACCAGAGTGATATCGCCGCGAAAACCGATGACTTCGCCCCAGATAGACTTTCCAGATTTAAGTCTGACCTCAACCCGAGATCCCGTGCAGGCCCTATCCTCAAGCCCTTCGACTTCAATAATGAGCCCAATTAATGTTCGCACACGCCCAGACCAGCGTAGGGAAGGAATTTCAGAGATTGTGTTTTTGAGTGTATTTAATGGCATGCGTCGTCAATAAACTCCCTTGCTCGGTCCACCCCGGTGTCATCCTCGCGAATGCGAGGATCCATAAAAGAAAAACCAGAAGGTGGGTCCCCGCCTGCGCGAGGACGAAAATGCGATATGAATTATATTTTTATAAAGCAATTCTATCAGAAAACAGGGTACTGTCGAAAATTTTTTTAAAGGCGATGATGAGCGTCCGTTCTGGACAGATTTATCCTATGAGGGCATAAAACTGCTGCCAAGGGGATAAAGTTGGGATCATGGCATTTTGTCCTTTTTTAAGCATATGACATAACTCGATTCCAATCAGTGTGGCTTGCGCACACAGAAAGCTTTTGAATAGTAAGCGTCTTATTGGTGTAAATTAGAAAGGGAATACTTAAGATTCCAGGGGAGGAGGTGGGAATAATTATTTTCAGGTGTGGAATTGATGTTGGCGAGGACGTAGCGGAAATAGTCAAAAGCATTGACGCCATTGGCTTTGCAGGTCTCAATGAGGGAATAGATGACAGCTGAGGCGTGGGCACCTTTGACATTGCCCATAAAAAGCCAGTTTTTTCGGCCCACAGCAAATGGACGGATGGCGCGTCCTGCCATGTTGTTGTCAATATCCAAGCGGCCATCATTGAGGTATTCTGTCAAGGGGCCCCATTGCCTTAAAACATAGCCAACCGCTTGCCCCAAGGGACTTTTGGGAACAATCACTTTTTTGTGCTCCTTAAGCAAGACCTTGAATTTCTCAAGGATGGGCTTGGCTTTTTCTTGTCGGAGCTTTTGGATCTTATCGGGCGGGTATTGAGCCTCTTTGGCGTCTTTTTCAATTTTATAAAGGCTTCTGATGATGGTGAGCGCCTCGGCAGATTTGCCCGTGGTGTTGCCTGTACTTTTAATAATGTCCGCAAACTTGCGCCGCGCATGGGCCCAACATCCCACAGCCGTGATGTCTTGACTTTGCGCCAAGGCTTTGTAACCACCATACCCATCCGTATGAAGGTAACCTTTAAAACCCTTCAGGAATTCTTTGGCATTTTCACCTTTGCGTGTGGGCGTGTATTCATAAGAAATGGCGTGATGAGATGACGACCCGGTCATATACACCCACATATAGGATTGCGTTTGCGCCTTGCGGTCACATTCCTTTAAAACTTGAGCCCGCGTTTCATCTGCCCGTACATAAGTCTCCTTGAGAATCTCAGATCTTAAAAGCTCTTTTAAAGGGCTCAAGAGATCACCTATTTGAAGAATCCAACGGCTCATCGTGGCCCGACCTAAGTCAACTTCAAACCGCTCCCACATCTGAGATTGTCGATAAAGGGGTAGATGATCTTGGTACTTGGAGACGATGATGTGGGCCAATAGATTCGCAGATGCCATGCTTTTGAGAAGAGGCGCATTGGGCACTTCAGCCACACGCACCCCTTCGGTGCAAGATTTACAGGCATACTTCAAGCGCACGTTTTGAATGACTTTTAACTGTGCGGGAACGTAATCCAGCTGCTCAGAGATCTCCTCGCCCATCTGATGCAACGGATGTCCACAGGTGCAGATTTTATCACCAGCAATATCATGGATGACACGTTCGCGCGGCAGATGAGCCGGCAACGGACGACGTCCTTTTTTGAGAAGAGTCGAGGAGGATTTGTCCTTTCCAGAGTCATTCTCTGTTTCACTTTCAGCCCCAGCCTTTTCTGCTTCTAAAGGCGGCTCTTCGTAAACCTCATCAAAGACGTTTTCAAACCCGGGGAGCTTGGGAAATTCCTCGAACTTGATCTTCTCAGAGCTCCGCCCAAACTTGCTTTGTTTCATCTGAAGCAATAAATGAGTCAGTCGATCAACCTCTTGCACCAGATGTTCATTTTGTGTGGCTAGAATAGCCTTGTCTTTTTCTGATTTTTGCAAGTTTTTATAGAGCGCCACAGCGTCGAAAACAGAGGAGATTTTGAGTGAAGTTTGGGGCTCATTTTTCATGAGGAACTCTACCCAAAACCCCCTAAAACGTCAATGTATTTCTGAGTTTTTTCAGGTAAAAACCTCAGGAAAATTCTTGAAAATGGACCGCCTTATGGCCTTTGAGCTTTTGATAATTGAGACCCTCTTGCAGCCATCTCAATTGCTGGGAGGTCAACTCCAAAACATCTCCCCTCAAACTCACCTGAAACCTCTCTTTTTCAAGGCGTTTGTACCAAAGACAAAATCCATTCGTCTCCCAATACAAGATCTTCATCTTGGTCAGGGTCCGGTTGCAAAAAACATACATCGTTCCGTCACACGGCACACGACCTAAGCTAGAGGCCACGTAAGCCGCAAGTCCATCAATCGATTTTCTCATGTCCATCGGGGCGGAATAAAACAGAATCTCCCCTCGCGTCTGCTCAAACATGGCAACTCCGCAGTATTGCAATTACACGCTGAAGCGTAATCCCATCAAATCCCGGCACAATCTCAATCCTCTCCCCGGACATAAAGCGAATCTCAAGGGGCACGGGAGCTTGGCGAGCCTCTGCTTGAAGGGCAGGACTCTCAAATAAATCTAATGTTTCTGGACTCTCGTGCCCCACCACAGCAGTCGCCACAAAGCGCCCGACCGATGACCCCTCAAATAGCCTTCTTCCCACGCGGGGAAACCAATACTTAAAGGACGAATAACTCAGTCCTCCAGCCGTACAAAATTTTTCCTGACTCAATCCGCTCTTACGCCAGCTCTCGATCTGCTCTTCCCAATATTTCAGCTTCCCTGCGGATCTTTCATCTCGCGTTTGACGTTGCCCCGTCCTTTTCTCCTTCATCATTTTCATCTCCGTAGTTGTTTTACGGAGTCAACCTTGTCCTATTTTCCTCACACCTAAAAGATGCGGGTCCTATGACGCTTACGATAGGATTGAGGTCAGGAGAGTCAGTTGGGAGAAAGAGGAGATGGCAGCGAAATTTCTCAATCAAATCTTTCGTTTTTGGCGATTTATGAAAGGCGGCATTGTCCATAATCAGGGTGGTATTTTTTGATAAACCCGGCAATAAAACCTCCTCAAGCCAAGCATTAAAAAGATCTGCATGACATCCACCTTGAAAGGTGAAAGGCGCCACGAACGCACCCTTCATGAGACCGCCAATGATACTGGCACGCTCTCTTTTTTGGCCCGGGATCTCCGCGTAAACCTTTTGTCCGCGCGGCGCCCAGGCATGCTCTCGATAAAGGCGATTATCAATCCCAGCTTCATCAATCCACACGATTGTTTCAGGATCTATTTTCTCAAGCTGTTTTATAAATTCGGCCCGCTTGTCTTCGTTACGTTCTTTGTAAAGCGTCGTCTTTTTTTCGTGTAATGTTTAAACGTTTAAGCCATTTACTCACGTTTTGGAATCTCAACCCCAAAGCTTCGGCGATTTGTTTGAGCGTATGATCCGGATTTTGAGCGACGTAGTCTCTGAGTTTTTGCTCATCGACTTTACGCGGATAAGAAGTGCGTTTTTTCGGTTTAATATCCCCTTGTTTATGAAGACATATCCATCGATAGATCGTGGTTTCTCCAACGTTAAAAACCTTTGCAGCCTCCCGCTTACGGTCGCCGCTCGTAATGGAGGAGATGACCTTTTTTCGCAGCTCTTCCGAATATGCTTTTACCATTCCCTCCTTATACCTAAACTTTTCCTAAAAATCTATCTATTTATAGGGGAATGACTATACATGTCTGGCCAAAACAGAGGTGTCACCAAAGCCATCAAGAAACGCCTAAAACGCAGATCGGCCATTGAACCTCATATTGGGCACATGAAAGCTGATGGAAACCTACGTCGAAATTTCCTCAAAGCAATCCTTGGGGATGCCTTCAACGCCCTGTTGTGTGCCGTTGGCCATAATTTGAGGATGAATCCCAGGGCCACCTCATGAAAAAAAAATAGCTAAGAGATAGAAAAAATGAGAGCCTACCTGAAAAAAACAGGAGGTAGAAATGGGAATAGAAGTTGAAATTAGTTTTTTAGATCATTTTAAAGATATAGAAGATCCAAGGTCTGAGCGTAATCGAGACTACACAATGTCAGAAATACGCCTTGTCACTCTGTGCGCTGTAATATCTGGAGCAGAAGGATGGCAGGATGTTGAAGACTTTGGAAAGGCAAAGATTGACTACCTTCGTCAATTCTTACCTTACAAGAACGGAATTCCCAGCGATGATACCTATCGTCGATTTTTTAGAGCAATAGATCCCAAGGAATTTCAAGAGCTGTTTCGAAGTTGGGTCGAAAGTCTTAAATCTCAAATGCAAAAGAAAGTTATTGCTATCGATGGAAAATCATCACGGCATAGCTTTGATGAGGGAACTGATATGTTACATATGGTTAGCGCTTATGCGTCAGAAGCCAGATTGGTGTTAGCGCAGGAAAAAGTCTCAGAAAAAAGCAATGAAATCACAGCGATTCCTAAGCTTTTGGAATGGTTAGACCTGAGAGGAACAACAGTCACCATTGATGCAATGGGATGTCAATATGACATTGCCGATCAAATCATTCAGAAAGAGGGAAACTATATTTTTTCTTTAAAAGGAAATCAGGGAACTCTTTGCGAAGATGTAACAACCTGCTTGAGTGATAGCGAATTGAAAACAATTAACAATATCAGCTCTTTTAAGGATTACGATAAAGGTCATGGCCGCCTTGAGACAAGGCAATGTTGGGTCACACATGATGTGGCCTGGCTGCGAGAGCGGCATCCTCATTGGAGCTCAATTCATAGTATCATTCGTATTGATTCTAAACGAGAAACCAAAGATAAAACCACTTACGAAACACGATATTATATCTCTTCTCTCCAAGAAACTCCTCAGAAGGTCCTGGGGGCTATTCGAAGTCATTGGGAGATAGAAAATAATCTTCATTGGGTTTTAGACATGTCTTTTGGAGAAGATCAATCTCGCATCAGGAAAGAAAACGCCCCTCAAGTTATGGCTATTATTCGACATATGGCTTTAAATCTTTTACAGCTTACCAAAGATAAAATGAAGCGTCAGTCTATTAAAAGGCTTAGAAAAATGGCCGGTTGGGACGACAACAT